>JALUTE010000515.1 GCA_027058255.1 Methyloligella sp.
CTGGCCCCTTTTCGCCGTGGGCGGCCTGTTTCTCGCCGTCTCCCTTGCGGGGCTCTGGCCCCTCCTCTCCCCCCTGCCGCACAAGCTCCTTCTCGCCGCCTTCGCGCTGGCCGCCCTCGCTGCGCTGGTGCCGCCTGCGCGCATGCGCTGGCCCAGCCGGGCCGAGGCGATCCGCCGGCTCGAGCGTGGCTCCGGCGTTCCGCACCGCCCGGCCTCCTCCTGGCAGGACAGGCCCGCCGGCACGGCTGCAGACAGCCCCCTCGCCGCGCGCCTCTGGCAGGCCCATCGCGAACGCATGGCCCGGCTTTTCGCGCGCCTTACCGTGCGCCCGCCAACCCCGCGTGTTGACCGTTTCGACCCCTTCGCCCTGCGTGCACTCCTGATCCTGGTGCTCGTCCCCCTGCTCCTCGCCCGTGGCGGCGAGATGCGCGCCCGGCTCGGCGAGGCCTTCGCGATCGCAGATGCCGGTGCTGCTACGCAAGCCCGGCTCGATGCCTGGGTCACGCCCCCGCTCTATACGGGCGAGCCCCCCATCATGCTCGCCGATGGGGCCCGGCCCCTCGACCCAGGCGGTCACGATGCCCGCCGCGTCCAGGTGCCGGCCGGAAGCCTTCTCGTCATCCGTGCGGCAGGCCCCGGGCACCGGCGCTACACCGTGACCGTGTCGGACGCGGGCTCGAGCGACGCCGCTTCCACGGGCAAGGCCGCCGCCGGGCCGAAGGTCTCGCGAAAGATCGCCGACGATCTCAGCAACTATCAGATCACCCTCACCGGCGATGCCAGCGTGCATGTGCGCGAGGGCGGCAGCGCCCGGGCGAGCTGGCAATTCCAGGTGCGCCCGGACAAGCCGCCGCGCATCCGCCTGACCAAACCGCCGGGGCGCGGCGCGCGGGGCTCGCTGCGGCTCACCTTCGCCGTCGAGGACGACTATGGCGTCGTCTCCGCCGAGGCGCGCTTCGCGCTCGTCAAGCCCAAGGGCGCCGGCGCCGAGAGCAAAGCCCGCCCGGCCGCTCTTTTCGACAAGCCGCCCGTCCTTCCCCTTCGCTTGCCGCGCGCCAATGCCAGGAAGGCGGAAGGGGTGACGTTCAAGGATCTCACCGCCCATCCCTGGGCCGGCCTCACCGTGCGCCTCACCCTCGTGGCGCGCGATCAGGCGGGCCAGACCGGCCAGAGCGAGCCCATTGTCTTCACCCTGCCCGAGCGGCGCTTCAGCAAGCCGTTCGCCCGCGCCCTCATCGAGCAGCGCCGCGCCCTCGTCATGCACCCGACCCGGCGCATGCGCGTGGCCCGTGCAATCGATGCGCTGACCATCGCACCCGAGCGCTTCATCCCCGACAAGACGGTCTATCTGGGCTTGCGCTCGGCCTATTGGCGCCTGCGTCACGACCGCTCCATCGGTGCGGTCGAAAGCGTCGTCGCGCAGCTTTGGAAACTTGCGCTCCGCATCGAGGACGGCGATCTATCGGATGCCGAGCGCGCCCTGCGCCGGGCGCAGGAGCGCCTGATGAGCGCGCTCGAGAACAACGCCTCCGAGGCCGAGATCTCCAAGCTCGTCAAGGAGCTGCGCCAGGCGTTGTCGCGTTTTCTGCGCTCCCTGTCCCAGCAGGCGCAGAAGGGTCAGCCCCGCATTGCGCCGCCCCCCGGGCTCGGGCGCAATCAGGCGGTCTCCCCGCGCGATCTCGACCGCATGCTCAAGGCGATCGAGCGCATGGCCCGCTCCGGCGCTCGCGATGCCGCCCAGCAGATGCTGAGCCAGCTGCGCAATCTCCTGGAGCAGCTCCAGTCGGGACGCAATGCCAATGCCGGCCAGACCCGGCGCATGATGCAGATGATGGATCGTTTCGGCGATCTCATCATGAAGCAGCAAAAGCTGATGGACGATACCTTCTCCGCCAAGCGCCGCCAGCAGGGGGAGCGCCGGGGGGAGGGTCCCGGGCGCGGCGGCGAGCGACGCCCCGGCCAAAGGCCCGGGCGCAGTGGCCAAGGCAACAGCAGCAGGGCGGGCATGGCCCTCGGCCGCCGCCAGGGCGATCTGCAAGGCCAGCTCGAGAAACTGCTGGAGGGGCTGCGCGGCCTCGGCGCCCGGGTGCCCGGCCAGCTCGAAGGGGCGCGCCGGGCCATGGAAGGGGCGCGCAAGTCGCTCAAGCGCGGCGATCTCGGCCGGGCCACACAAGAGCAGGGCCTTGCGCTCGACAAGCTGCGCAAGGGCAGCCGCGCGCTGGCAGAGCAGGTTTTCCGCGCCCTCGCCCGCCAGTTCGGCCGCGGCGCGCGCGACCCGCTCGGCCGTCCGCAGCGCACCGAGGGCCCCGATCTCGGCACCACGGTGAAGGTCCCCGACGAGATCGACATTCAGCGGGCACGGGAGATCCTCGAGGAGCTGCGCCGGCGCCTCTCCGACCAGACGCGCCCGCCGGTCGAGCTCGACTATCTGGAGCGCCTGCTGCGCCAGTTCTAGGGTCCATGGCTACGGGCGGGCTGTTTCCCTTCTCCCCACCGACCGATTGACTTGCCCACACCGCCTCACCATAGTGCGTGCCATGGGTGCGATTGCATTCGATACGCTGAAATTCGCGCGCAAGCTCGAGGAGGCCGGCTTCTCGCCGGAGCAGGCCGTCGGCGCCGCCGAGGCGTTCGGCGCCGCGCTTGGCGATCAGCTCTTTTCCGGCGACGATTTGGTGACCAAAGCCGATCTGCAGGACGCCCTCGCACCGATCAAGGCCGACATCGCCGAGCTGAAAGTGGACGTCGCCACTCTCAAGGCGGACGTGGCCACTCTCCAAACAGACGTGAGCGCGCTGAAAACGGACGTGAAGGCGCTCAAGGCGGACGTTTCCACACTCATGACGGACGTCGGTGCGCTCAGGACAGACGTTTCCACACTCAAGACGGACGGGGAAGCCCTCAAGGCGGACGTCGCCACCCTCAAGATGCAGTTCGCCGTGATCGCAGCCGAGCTCGCCATGCTCAAATGGATCGCCGGCGGGATCGGCTTCGGCGTCGTCCTGCTCGTCCTGAAGAGCTTCTGGCCGGGCTGAGCCGCGCCCCCGCCCGTTCCGCCTACCCCCGCGAAGCCTCGCCGCTCATGCCCTTCACCAGCGCGTCGATGGCCATGAGCTCGCGCATGAGCGGCTCGAAATCCGCCAGCGGCACCATGTTGGGGCCATCGGACGGGGCGCTCTCCGGGTCCTGATGGGTCTCGATGAACAGCCCCGCCACGCCCACCGCCACGGCGGCGCGCGCAAGCACGGGCACGAAACGCCGCTCGCCCCCGGAGGCGCCGCCACGCCCGCCGGGCTGCTGAACCGAATGGGTGGCATCGAAGATCACCGGGCAGCCGGTCTCCGCCAGAATGGGCAGGGCGCGCATGTCCGAGACCAATGTGTTGTAGCCAAAACTTGCACCCCGCTCGGTGACGAGAATATCGCGATTGCCGGCGCCGAGCACCTTGGCAACCACATGGGCCATGTCCCAGGGCGCGAGGAACTGGCCCTTCTTGACCTTCACCGGCTTGCCCGTCTTCGCGGCAGCGACCAGGAGATCGGTCTGCCGGCAAAGAAAGGCGGGGATTTGCAGCACGTCCACCGCCTCCGCGACCGGGGCGCATTGGGCCGGCTCGTGCACATCCGTCACCACGGGCAGGGCGAGGCTTTCGCGAATCTCCGCGAAGATGGGGAGCGCCTCGGCGAGGCCGAGCCCGCGGGCGCTCGCAAGGCTGGTGCGGTTCGCCTTGTCGAAGGACGACTTGAAGACAAGGCTGAGGCCGATCCGGCCGGCGATCTCCTTGAGGGCCGAGGCCATCTCGAGCGCATGGGCGCGGCTCTCCAGTGCGCAGGGACCCGCGAAGACCGCGATGGGCGCATCATTGGCAAAGCGCACCTGGCCAATCTGCACCGCGCTGTGGGGGCGCGTTTCGGTGTCCGCCGTCCCTCCCCCCTCTCTCTCGCCGCCGCCTGCCGTCATGCCGTCTCCCTGTCCTCTCGATCCGCAGCCACATCGCGATAGGCCTCGCGCAGCTCCCGTTTCAGGATCTTGCCCGCCGCATTGCGGGGAAAGGCATCGAGCAGCACCACACGCGCGACCTTCTGGAAGCGTGCCGCCACCCGCTCGTTGATCCAGGCCGCGATCTCGGCCGCGGCCGCGTCCCGGTCCGCGATCTCCGCATCGGGGGCCGGAACGATGGCCGCCACCGGACTTTCGCCCCATTTGGCATGCGGCACCCCGAACACCGCCACCTCCTGAACCATCGGATGGCGCGCCGCAACCTCCTCGATGTCGCGGGGATAGACATTGACCCCGCCCGAGATGATCATGTCCTTCTTCCGGTCGACGAGATAGAGGAAGCCGTCCTCGTCCAGATAGCCAAGATCGCCGGAGTGGATCCATCCCTTCCGCACGGTCTCGGCCGTGAGATCGGGTCGCTTGTAATAGCCGGACATCATGATGGGGCTGCGCCCGATGATCTCGCCGATCTCGCCCACGGGCTTGTCGTGGCCCTGCTCGTCCACCACGCGCACCTCGAAGAAGGGCGGCGGCGTTCCGACCGAGCCGGGCTTCCTGGGAAAATCGTGCTTGTCCAGGATCACCATGAAGCCCTCGGTCAGCCCGTAGAGCTCATAGAAGCGTCCGGGAAGGCGCTCATCCAGCCGGCGCTTGTGCTCCAGCGGCAGCGGCGCGCCGAGGGATTGCACCATCTCCAGCGAGCCCACCCGCTCCCCGGTGAAATCCGGCGAGGCGAGCAGGGCCGCGATCTGGGTCGGCACCAGAACGATATGGGTCGCCCGCTCGCGCTCGATGGCGGCGATGAAGGCCTCCGGCTCGAATGTCTCCTGCAGCACATAGGTCCCGCCCAGGAAGAAGCTCGGCATGAGCGAGATGAAAGCACCGTTGAAGATGATGGCGCCCGCATGCAGCACGACACTTTCGGGGCGCATGCGGAAGCTGGCGCCGAACAGGGCGGCATATTGGGTGCGCACGAAATGGCTCAGCATGATGCCCTTGGGCTCGCCCGTGGTGCCGCTCGAATAGACGATGTTGAACAGATCCTCGCCCGTGAGATCCGGATCGGGGGGCGGCGTGTCGGCCGCCCCGGAGACGAGATCGTCATAGGCGGTGAAGCCGTCCTTGCGACCGCAGGCGATGATCCGCCGCTCCGGCGCCACCGCCCCATTGCCCTCGAGCGCTGCCGCGACCGCGTCCGCGGTCCTGGGGTGCGCCAGCACGGCGCGGCTGTCCGAGGCCGCGAGCAGGCCGGAGAGCCCCCTCTCCGAGAGGAGCGGGCTCATGGGCACCACGACGAGGCCGGTCTCGGCGGCGGCCCAGTAGAGGGTCAACAGCTCCAGCGCGTTCGGCATGACGGAGGCGATCTTGTCGCCCTTGGCAAGCCCGAGCCCGAGGAGGCCATGGGCGAGCCGGTGCACACGGCGCGCAAACGCCCGGTAGGTCAGCCGCTCATCCCCGAACACCACCGCCAGATGGTCGCCCCGATAGCGCGCCTGCCGCTCGATCAGCCCACCCAGATGCATGGCTCTCCTCCCCCGCCGTCTCGGCCCGGTCCAAACCATCCGGCCCTGTCGTGCATGTTATGGAGGCGCACCTGGCAAGGCCAGCGCGACGATAGCAAAAGGCGCCTTGGCGCCTTACACCAGCCGCGATGGCTCGACGGCCGGGTCTATCGCTCGATGGACGGCGCCGGCATCGAGCATCGTGACATTGTGAGCAATATCGGGCGCGCACTCGATTCCCGAACGCTATTGGTTGGCGGGGAGCGTGGGGGGCGCTTGATCGCCGCATGGTCCGCTCCCATATGTCAAGAAATGCGCCAAAATAGACACAGGATACGGATGTTCGTTGCCCTTTTGCTGGTGACGTTCTTTGCGAATGGACGTGCGGAAAGCTGGTTCTTCCTGCGCGACATGTGGGCTGCGAGCGAGATCGTCGCGCCGCCCGAGTGACCTTTCGGCCGCCCTGGCCTCTCCCTGATGCGCTTACACCAGCCGCGATTGCTCGACGGCGGCGGCGATGAAGCTTGCGAACAGCGGATGGGGATCGAAGGGGCGGGATTTCAGCTCCGGGTGGAACTGCACGCCGATGAACCAGGGGTGGTCGGGGATCTCCACGATCTCCGGCAGAAGGCCGTCGGGTGAGACGCCCGAGAAGACGAGCCCCGCCGCCTCCAGCGCCTCCCGATAGCGCATGTTCACTTCATAGCGGTGGCGGTGGCGCTCCCAGATCCGCGTGCGCCCATAGATCTCGGCCACCCGGCTTCCCTCCTTGAGGACCGCCTCATAGGCACCAAGCCGCATGGTCCCGCCGAGATCGCCCCCCGCCTCGCGCTGCTCGAGCTCGCCCTCGCGCATCCATTCGGTCATCAGCCCGACAACCGGCTCCTCCACCTCGCCAAACTCGGTCGAGCCGGCGCCCTCGAGCCCGGCGAGATCGCGCGCCACCTCGATCACCGCCATCTGCATGCCGAAGCAGATGCCGAAATAGGGAATGCCGCGGGTGCGGGCGAAGCGGGCGGCGAGAATCTTGCCCTCTGCGCCGCGCTCGCCAAAGCCGCCCGGAACGAGAATGGCCTGCACATCGCCCAGATGGGCGGCCGGGTCCTCCGCCTCGAAGATCTCTGACGAAATCCAGTCAAGCTCCACCCGCACCTTGTTGGCGATGCCCCCATGGACGAGAGCCTCGCCCAGGGATTTGTAGGCGTCCTTGAGCCCGGTATACTTTCCGACGATGGCGACCCGCACCTCGCCCTCGGGGTTTGCCACCCGGCGCGAGATGCGCTCCCAGGTGGTGAGGTCCGGTGGCGGCGCATCGGCCATGGCGAAGGCGCGCAGAACCTCCCCGTCCAGGCCCTCCGCGTGATAGGCGCTTGGCACATCGTAGATGCTCGGCACGTCGAGCGCCTGGATCACCGCCTCGGGCCGCACATTGCAGAAAAGCGCGATCTTGCGCCGCTCGCCCTCCGGCACGGGCCGGTCGCAGCGGCAGAGCAGAATGTCCGGCTGAATGCCGATGGAGCGCAGCTCTTTCACCGAGTGCTGGGTGGGTTTGGTCTTCAGCTCGCCCGCCGTCGGAATGTAGGGAATGAGGGTCAGGTGAATGAAGATCGACTGGCGAGGCTCGAGCTCATTGCCGAGCTGGCGGATGGCCTCGAAGAAGGGCAGCCCCTCGATATCGCCAACCGTGCCGCCGATCTCGCAAAGGACGAAATCGACCTCCTCATTGCCTTCCAGCACGAAGGCCTTGATGGCATCGGTCACATGCGGGATCACCTGCACCGTCGCGCCGAGATAGTCGCCGCGCCGCTCCTTGGCGAGGATGTCCTGATAGATGCGCCCGGTGGTGACATTGTCGGCCTGGCTCGCCGGAACGCCGGTGAAGCGCTCATAATGGCCGAGATCGAGATCGGTCTCCGCACCGTCATCGGTGACGAAGACCTCGCCATGCTGATAGGGGCTCATGGTGCCCGGATCGACATTGAGATAGGGGTCGAGCTTGCGCAGCCGCACCCTGTAGCCGCGCGCCTGGAGAAGCGCGCCCAGTGCCGCCGAAGCCAGCCCCTTGCCGAGCGAGGAAACCACGCCGCCGGTAATGAAGATGTACCGCGCCATGGGCCTGCAGAATATAGGAGGGCGGACGCGATTCGAAGCGGCGATTTCACACAATCCACGACCGATCGCCGCGAGCGCCGCCCGAGCGGGCCGAAGCGATCCCAACGCTGGCGCAACGGCCGCCCGCCCCGCCCGGCACCATGCGCCGGCCTTCCACTCGCAAGCCGGCGCCGGCCGCGATCTCCAGCACTGTTTTCAATAGGTTGCCGCCAGGCCAACCCCTCTGTGCGCACGCCGCCCCGTGGGCGAGCCGTCCGCTATTGCGAGCGCGGCACCACCGGCGCCTTTGGCGCGCCATTCAGCTTGTCGAGAATGCCGCCCTTCGCCTTGCCCTTGTCTCCGCTCGGCGCCGCCGGCGCGCCGGCCGGGGGCGCGCCCTGCACCCGGTCGAGAATGGAGGTCGGCGCATTGGACTGCTTGGCAAGAATGGTGAGCGTGATGCTGGTGAGAAAGAACGCCGCAGCCAGCGCAGCGGTCGCGCGGGTGAGCAGATTGGCCGTTCCGCGGCCGGTCATGAAACCGCCGCCACCGCCGCCGCCGATCCCCAGCGCTCCGCCTTCGGAGCGCTGCAACAGCACCAGCGCAACGAGCCCCGCCGCAATCATGAGATGAATGACGAGCACAACTGTGGCCATCGTCTGCGATCCTCGAGCATGGAATGGATTGCGCCTTCTCTACACCACGGCAAGGCCCTTGGCCAGCGCGTCTGTGCCTCACCCTCGGCGCGCCGACACGGCAGGGCAATCGCTCGAAAGACGTCAGCGTGCGCATGAACTCCCGAGGCGCATCGCGTGCACGCACGGATAGCGCAATCGCTGCTCTCCTTCACGTCATCACCCTGCTCGGGCTTGACCCGGGGATCGGACCGGGTGATCCAGAGCCTGCCCCCGGCTCGATCGGGGGGCGGCAATCTCGGAGGTTGCGGCCCTGGATCAAAGGGTCCGGGCCCGGCGATGACGAAATGAGAGGCGATTTGGGGCTTCGAGCGATTGCCCTGGCCGACACGGGACGAAGGCTTGCAATCTCCCGCCGTGCAGGGATGATGAGTGGAGCAGGACCTTCGACCCGTGCCCGGCTCGCGCTCCGAGGCCCGTGGCCGAGCCCACCGGCGCGCCCGATCAGGAATGGAGCCATGACATCCGCCCACCTGCCCGACCACGCCCCCGCCCTGAGCATCGGCGAGGCTGCACGCCGGTCCGGCGTCAAGGTCGCAACCGTGCGTTATTACGAGAGCATCGGCCTGTTGCCCGGGATTGCGCGCACCCGGAGCGGGCGGCGGCTCTATTCCGTCCGCGACGTCAAGCGCCTCGCCTTCATTCGCCATGCCCGGGCGCTGGGCTTCGATATCGACGACATCCGCACCCTGCTGGCGCTCGCCGACAGCCCCGACACGCCTTGCGAGGACGCCGATGCCATCGCTCGCCGGCATCTTGCCAGCATCGATGCGCGCCTGTCGCAACTGCGTGCGCTGCGCGCCGAGATCAAGGGCATGGTGGACGCCTGCCCCGGGGGCACGACCCGCGAGTGCCGCGTCATCGAGGTGATCGCCGATCACGAGGCCTGCCAGCACCACAAGGAGCCCTGAGCGCGCCGGCTCACGCGAACCGTGCCCCTATGGGACGCCACCGCGCGCCGAGATCGGCCAGACCCACGACCCAAGGGCACCGGCCGGCTTTCGAGCCCTGCGAAAAGAGGCCGTCCATGTCGCTGCGCTCAATCGTCGGGGGCGCGGAAGGGGTTGGCGACCGCCTCGCGCCCGGCCGATGCGCGGCGCGCGCTGCGCTTTCGCACCTTCGCGCGTGCACGTGATGTCCGCGCGACGGCCGCAGCACCGGCCCTGATCGGCTTCGGCGAGGCACCGCCGCGCCCTCCTGCCGCGGCCTTCGCGGCAGTTGCGGCGCGCCTGGCGGCAGCTCTCTTCTCCTTCATCGCCTCGCGATAACGCTTGGCGGCCAAGCCGCAGCGGAAGAGAAGCTGCTCCTCCACCAAGATATAGCTGCGCACCCGTGCAACCCGCTCGGCATCCAGACCTGCAGACGGCCCCTTTTCCAGATCGGCCTTCGCGCCCGCCGCGACGAGGCTTGCCTCCTTGGCGAGAAGCGCCTTGCACGTCTCCTTGTCCAGAGGCTTCGCGCCCGCAGGTGTCGCGGCGAGGGCGATCAGGACACACAGGGCAGGCCAGCCCGCCCGCCCCGCGCGTGCTGCGATCGGATGCCGCTCTGCCATGATGTGCCTTCCCTCTCGCTTTCGCCCCGCCCGCCGAGCGCCCGACCGACCGCCGCGCCCGGCCCGCAGCGCCCGAGAGTATCGCCGAGCCCCCGGGCGAGAGCAAGAGCGTTCGCCCGACCGGCCCCGGCCATGGGGAGAGGCGGGGGGAGAGGCGGGCGCGGCCGCGCCCATCGCCGCACGCCCGCGCGCTACAGATAGGCGGAGATGATGCCGAGAAAATCCGTCGCCTTGAGGCTCGCACCGCCCACCAGCGCGCCGTCCACATGCGCCACCGCCATCAGCTCGCCGGCATTGGACGGCTTGACCGACCCGCCATAGAGAATGCGCATGCCCGCGGCCGCCTCGGCGCCGAGGGCGGCGTCGAGCTCGCGGCGAATGAAGCCATGCACCTCGGCCACATCCTCGACCGTCGGCGTGAGGCCGGTTCCGATGGCCCAGACCGGCTCATAGGCGATCACCGTATTGGCCGCCGTGCAGCCGGCGGGCAGCGATCCCGTGAGCTGGCGCCCCACCACATCGAGCGTGAGCCCGGCGCGGCGCTGGCCCTCGGTCTCGCCAATGCACACGATCGCCGTGAGGCCCGCGCGATGCGCCGCCTGCACCTTGGCGGCGACGTCGCGGTCGCGCTCGCCATGGTCGGCGCGGCGCTCCGAATGGCCCAGGATCACCGCGCTCGCGCCGAGATCGGCCAGCATCTCGGCGGAGATGTCGCCCGTATGGGCGCCCGAGGGCGCCACATGGCAGTCCTGACCACCGACGGCGACGGGCGTGTCGTGGCAGATGTGCTCCACCGCCAGAATGAGGGTCGCCGGCGGGCAGATCATCACATCCGCCTTCGGGTTGAACTCGGCCGACTGCATGCGCGCGCAGATCGCCTGCGCCTCGCCGAGCGCGGCCTTGGTTCCGTTCATCTTCCAATTGCCCGCCACGAGCGGTCTGATCTCACCCATTTGCGCTTCCCCATCCTGATCGCGGCCGCTATCTCACCTGGCGAGTGCCGCCCCATGTCCTTCGTGTCCATCGCGGGGCGGTGCGCCCCTTGCAACTTGTGGTCTCGAACGCGACTTCATAGGATGTCGCGGGCGCCATTGCTAGGCGCAAGGCCGGGCGGCGATCAATGCGGCGAATTGAAACTGGCGAGCCGCGGCCCGTGCAAGGCATCTTGGCGCGAGATCGTGTTGGCGCGAGATCGTGTCTCAGTTTGGAGGGTGCTGTGCGCGACACCGGCTTTGGGCACGGTTTCCGGTGCGATGACTCGATGTCATCACCCGGCGTGACCGGGTGATCCAGGGCAACAGGCTCGGCGCGTGAGCCCTGGATTGCCGCGTCAGGCGCGGCAATGACGTGACTGGGATAGCGCACCTCGTGACTGATACCGAGCGACGACCCGGTGCGAAACATTCGAAAGGGTAGCGATGCTTGATGCAATGAGAAAAGGGGCGGGGAGCTGGATCGCCAAGATCTTCATCGCCCTTCTGGTGCTCAGCTTCGCCGTCTGGGGCATTGCGGACATCTTCGGCGGCGTTGGCGCGCGCCCGCTTGCCACCATCGGCGACAGGAAAATCACCGAGGCCGATTTCCAGGAGGCCTATCAGAGCGAGATGCAGCGCCTGGCGGCCCGCTTCGGGCGTCGCCTCACCTCCGAGCAGGCACGCCTTCTGGGTGTGCATCAGCGCGTGCTCGCGCGCCTCGTCGGCTTTGCCGCCATGGACAGCCATGCGAGCGACCTCGGCCTCGACATCACCGATGAGGCCATTGCCGAGACCATCACCCGCGAGCCAGCCTTCCGCGGCCCCGACGGGCGCTTCGACCGCAGGCGGTTCGAGGAAACCCTGCGCGCCAATGGACTGAGCGAGCTCGGCTATGTCTATCGCCAGCGCAGCGCGCAGATCCGGGCGCAGATCCGCGCCTCCATGCTCGCCGAGCCGGCCTTGCCGGACCCGCTTCTCGAGGCCATCAACCAGTTCCAGAACGAGGCCCGCGCGCTCGCCCATTTCCGCCTGCCGCTCGCCAAGGCCGGCAAGGTCGACCCGCCCGACGAGGCCGCTCTCAAGACATATTACGAAGAGAACAAGCAGGCCTTCCGCGCGCCCGAATATCGCAAGCTCTCCCTGCTGGTGCTCACGGTGGACAGTGTCAAGAGCCGGATCACGGTGAGCGAGGCGGACATCAAGGCCTATTATGAAAGCCACGCCGACAGCTACAACACGCCCGAGCGGCGCAGGATCGAGCAGATCTTCTTCCCCGACCTCGACGCCGCCAAACGGGCCTGGAAGGACCTCGAGGCCGGCAAGTCGTTTCTCGAGGTTGCCAAGGCGGCCGGCCTCAAGAAGTCCGACATGGACCTCGGCGAGGTGACAAGGAAGGATCTCGCCGACCCCAAGGTGGCCGAGGCCGCCTTCTCGCTCAAGAAGGCCGGCGACTTCTCCAAGCCGATCGAAGGCGAGTTGGCCGTGGTGATCGTGCGCGCGACCAAGATCACGCCGGGCGTCACACGCACCCTGGCCGACGTGAAGGACAAGGTGCGCGAGAGCCTGGCGGCCGAGCGCGCCGAGGCCCTGGTTCTCGACCTTTACGACAAGGTGGAGGACGAGCGCGGCGCGGGCGCGACCCTCGAGGAGGTCGCCAAGAAGCTCAAGCTCGACCATGTGCTGATCGAGGCCACGGACCTGCGCGGCAATGGCCCGGACGGCAAGCCCGTCAAGGGCCTGCCCAAGCGGCGCGGCACGCTCCTGCGCACGGCCTTCGAGGGGGATGTGGGCGTGGAGCTCGACCCGGTCGACCTGCCGGGCGGCGGTTTCGCCTGGGTGGATGTTCTCGATGTCACCCCCGAGCGCGTCAAAACCTTCGAGGAGGTGAAGGGCGAGGCACGCAAGCGCTATATCGCCGAGGCGGAGCGGCGCGCCCTTGCCAAGGCGGCCCGCGAGCTGGTGGCGCGGATCGAGAAGGGCGAGACCATCGAGGCGGTCGCCAAGTCCATGGGCGCGCGTGTGGAGACCTCGAAGCCACTCAAACGGTCCGAGGTGGCGAAGGGTCTCCCCCGCGCCGCCGTTCAGCGCGCTTTCGCCCTGCCCCGCCACGGCGCCGCATCGGCGGCTCTGCCGGGCGGCAAGGCACGCGTGGTCTTTCAGGTCGTCGCGGTGACACCCGCCCCTGCGCTTACGCCCAAGGCGGCGGAGGCCCTGCGCGGTCGCCTCGAGCAGGAGCTGCGCTCCGACCTGCTGGCGGAGTATGTGGGCGCCCTGCAGCGGGCCTATGATGTGCGGATCAACGAGACCGTCTTCGCGCGGGTGACGGGACAGACCGGATCCTGATCGACGCGCGCCGAGCGCCGGACATTCGCACGGTCAGTGGCACCGCCCATGCGCGCCGCGCCGGCGCCCGGCCGGCCCATGGCGCGCAAGTGGACCATCGCAACCCGGGACCCATCGTCCGCCATGACCGAGATGCCGAAGACACCACCGATCCAGGCCGCACCGTCCCTGAAGGCCTTCACCCGGCGCTTCGAGGCCGGCGAGGCCCAGGTCGTCTGGACACGCCTCGTCGCCGATCTGGAGACCCCGGTCTCCGCCTATCTCAAGCTCGCCCGCACGCGCCCGCGAGGCGGGTCCATGAGCTTTCTCCTCGAGTCCGTCGAGGGCGGTGCGACCCGCGGGCGCTATTCCATCATCGGCCTCGCGCCCGATCTCATCTGGCGCGCCCATGGCGACCACGCCGAGATCAATCGCAATCCCGCAGCCGACCCCGACGCGTTCCGGCCCATGACCGGCGGCACCCTCGAGGCGCTGCGCTCGGTTCTGGCCGAGTCCCGCATCGACCTGCCCGACGACCTGCCGCCCATGGCGGCCGGCGTGTTCGGCTATATGGGCTATGACACCGTGCGGCTGATCGAGCACCTGCCCACCGACAAGCCCGATCCGCTGGGCCTTCCCGATGCCATTCTCATCCGCCCCACCGTGATGGTCATCTTCGACTCGGTGAAGGACGAGGTGACCCTCGTCACGCCGGTTTACCCCGGAGGGCGCCTTGGGGCGCGCACCGCCTGGCGGCGGGCTGTCGCCCGCCTTGGCGAGGTGGTTGCCGCGCTGGAGGCGCCGCTGCCGCATGTGGCGAGCGACGAGGCCTCGCAGCGCTGCCGCGCACGCACGCCCGCGCCGCGCTCCAACACGACACCCGCCCGCTACAAGACCATGGTCGAGCGCGCCAAGGCCTACATCGGCGCCGGAGACATCTTCCAGGTGGTGCTCTCGCAGCGTTTCTCGGTCCCCTTTGCCCTCAACCCCTTCGCCCTCTATCGGGCGCTCAGGCGCACCAATCCCTCGCCCTTTCTCTTCCATCTGGATTTCGGCGATTTCGCCATTGTCGGCTCCAGCCCCGAGATCCTGGTGCGCGTGCGCGCCGGTGAGGTCACCATCCGCCCCATCGCCGGAACGCGCCCGCGCGGTGCGACCCGCGCCGAGGACGAGGCGCTCGCTCGCGATCTTCTCGCCGATCCCAAGGAGCGGGCCGAGCACCTCATGCTCCTCGATCTCGGACGCAATGATGTGGGCCGGGTCGCCGAGATCGGCAGCGTTCGCGTGACCGAGCGCTTCACCCTCGAATATTACAGCCAGGTCATGCACATCGTCTCCAATGTGGTCGGCCGCCTCGCCAAGGGGCACGACGCCATCGACGCCCTGATGGCGGGCTTTCCCGCCGGCACGGTGTCGGGCGCGCCCAAGGTGCGGGCCATGGAGATCATCGACGAGCTGGAGCGCGACAAGCGCGGCCCCTATGCCGGTTGCGTCGGCTATTTCTCGGCCGATGGCGACATGGACACCTGCATCGTCCTGCGCACTGCCGTGGTGAAGGATGGGCGGGTGCATGTGCAGGCAGGGGCCGGCATCGTCGCCGACTCGGTGCCCGAGAGCGAGCAGGCCGAATGCGTCAACAAGGCCAAGGCCCTGTTCAAGGCCGCCGAGGAGGCTCTGCGGTTTGCGGCCGGAAACGGGCGGCGATAGGCGCGCGGCGGATGGCAGGCGATGCGCACATGGCGGAGGCGGAGGGCGCCCTCACCCTCTCCCTTCTGCGGCACGGCAAGTCGAGCTGGCGCGATGCCTCGCTGACCGATTTCGACCGCCCCCTCAAGCGCCGCGGCGAGGAGGCGGCGGCCCGTATGGGGCGTTTTCTCGCCGAGATCGCGCGCCTGCCGGACCTGGTACTCTGCTCGACGGCCCGGCGCGCCCGGGACACCCTCGCCATCCTGCTCGCCGCCGCCGACCACACCGTCGAGGTGGCGCACGAGCGCGGCCTCTACCATGCGAGCGCCGACACCCTGCTCGCGCGCCTTGTCGCGATCCCGCCAGGCCCTGCTCACATCATGGTCGTCGGCCACAATCCCGGGCTCCATGCCCTCGCCCACATGCTCTCCGGCGGACGGGGAGCGCGCGACGCCATCGAACGGCTCAACGTCAAGTTCCCGACCGCGGCGCTCGCCCAGATCGCCTTCCCCTTCCCCGATCCCAGGCGCATCACCGAAGGCACGGGGCGGCTCGTGCTCTTTGCCACACCGAAATCCCTGCCCACCGCATAGGCTTGCGCTGTGCCCGCCGGGGCGCCCTGCGGGGCAAGGCAAGAAAAAAGAGCCGGCCCTCCCCGGGCAGGGAGGCCGGCTCCAGTCGAGGCCCGGCGGTCGGGTCGGGGATGGCAGGGTGAGGGACCGGGCCTTTCAAACGGTTTTGTCCGGGTTGGGCCCGCGCGCTGCGGGCCACGTCCGGCAGGCAACGGGCTATGGGCGCTCCTGCGCGGGCACGCCCGCCATATGGGCCGGTGTCCTCGTGCTCTCCGGCCGCAGCGAGACCCAGACCTGCGGATCCATGGAGGACTGGCGCTTGATGAACTCGTAAGGCACTTCGAACCAGGGCCGAATGACATCCGTCTTGTTGTCCAGGAGATAGTCGCCTTGGCTGGTGCGCACGGTCAGCACCGCATGCCCCCTGCGCTCCTCATCCCGCACCACGGTGATGAGAAGGGCGCTCCCGGGCCAGCCACGGCGCACCAGCATGCGCCGCTTGAGAAGAACATAGTCCTCGCAGTCGCCGCGCAGGTAAGGGTATGTCCACACCTCCTCGACGCCGTAGATCTCCCTGTCGCTGGCAGGCTCCACCGTCCGATTGACCACGATGTTGATCTCGGAGAGCTGGCGCCAGCGCCGAGGGGTCATGTCGAGCCGCGCCTCACTGGCCGGGCTGTCGGCCTTGCCTGCGCATTCCCGCGGATTGCGCTCGCAAAAGAGCACATAGCCGATGGGCGGCAGTGTCGGCCCGAAGACACGCATGAAGGGCGATGCGCGGTGCATAGCCGGAACGCCCGGGCGAAGCGCCACGCTGGCGCCCTGCCTTGGATCCTCGCCGGCCTGAGACGAGCCGACAGATGCGAGCATGGCGCCAATGGCCAGCAGCGAGCGCGAGACGGTTGTGCTGAACGGGTTCACGGGCTCTTTCCCCCTGACTGCGAGCACCACAGCTATACACCACAGGTCTTGCGAGGAGCATGACCCGGGCACTGCAATTCGAGGCGAATTTGAAAATCAATCCCCGAAAATTTGACTCGAATTGTTCCGAATGGCCCTCTTGCCCGGGCCGGGGCGGGCCAGCGCCGTGCTCCCCACGTCCGGGCCGTGCGGCGAGATTGGCCTGCGGGCTTGCATCTCGCCCGAGTGAACAGTACCACCTCATGCGGTAGGAATGAGGCCAGGGAGGCAGGGCGCCCCCGACAGGCGAGAGGTCCCCGGAGAAGCCATGACCGGCGTCAACGAGATCAGAGCGGCGTTTCTCGACTTTTTCGCGCGGCACGGCCATGAGGTCGTGCCGTCGAGCCCGCTCGTGCCGCGCAACGACCCGACATTGATGTTCACCAATGCGGGCATGGTTCAGTTCAAGAACGTCTTCACGGGCGCCGAGAAGCGGCCCTACCGCCGCGCGACCACCGCACAGAAATGCGTGCGGGCGGGCGGCAAGCACAACGATCTCGACAATGTCGGCTACACGGCCCGGCACCACACCTTTTTCGAGATGATGGGCAATTTCTCCTTCGGCGACTATTTCAAGGAGCTGGCGATTCCGCTCGCCTGGGACCTGGTGACGAAGGAGTTCGGCCTCGACCCCGCGCGCCTGCTCGTCACGGTCTATGCCGAGGACGACGAGGCCTTCGACATCTGGAAGAAGGTCTCCGGCTTTCCCGATGACAAGATCATCCGCATCGCCACATCCGACAATTTCTGGGCCATGGGCGATACGGGGCCATGCGGCCCCTGCTCGGAGATCTTCTTCGATCACGGCCCCCAGATACCGGGCGGCCCGCCGGGAAGCCCCGAGGAGGATGGCGACCGGTTCGTCGAGATCTGGAATCTCGTCTTCATGCAGTATGACCAGCGCGCACCGGGCGAGCGGGTGCCGCTGCCCAAGCCCTCCATCGACACCGGGCTTGGGCTGGAGCGCATGGCGGCCGTCCTCCAGGGCACCCACGACAATTACGAGATCGACCTCTTCACGGCGCTCATTGCCGCCTCGGAGGATGCCACGGGCGTGCCCGCCAAGAGCAAGCACAAGGCGAGCCACCGGGTGATCGCCGACCATCTGCGCGCCGTCTCCTTCCTCATCGCCGATGGCGTGCTCCCCTCCAATGAGGGGCGCGGCTATGTGCTGCGCCGGATCATGCGCCGTGCCATGCGCCACGCCCATCTGCTTGGCGCCAGGGAGCCGCTGATGCATCGCCTCGTGCCGGCGCTGGAGCGCGAGATGGGCCAGGCCTATCCCGAGCTCACCCGCGCCCATGCGCTCATCACGGAAACCCTGCGGCTGGAGGAGACGCGCTTCCAGTCCATGCTTGAGCGCGGCCTCAAGCTCCTGGACGAGGCCACCGCCGGCATGGGGGCGGGCGACACCCTGCCCGGCGAGGTGGCCTTCAAGCTCTACGACACCTATGGCTTTCCCGTGGACCTCACGGAGGATGCCCTGCGCGCCCGGGGAATCGCGGTGGACCGGGCCGGCTTCGAGAAGGCCATGGAGCGCCAGCGTGCCGAGGCCCGCAAGGCCTGGGCCGGCTCCGGCGAGGCGGCGACGGAGACGATCTGGTTCGAGATTCGCGAGGCGGTGGGCGCCACCGAGTTCCTCGGCTACGAGACCGAGGCGGCCGAGGGGGAGATCCGCGCCCTCCTGCGCAAGGGCAAGGCCGCCAAGCAGCTCCGCAAGGGCGACGAGGGCTGCATCATCGTCAATCAGACGCCGTTCTATGGCGAGGCCGGCGGCCAGGTCGGCGACCGGGGGTTCATCTTCGGGCGCAAGGGGACGCGCTTTCGCGTCACCGACACCCAGAAGAAGCTCGGCGATCTCATCGTCCATTATGGGGTGGTGGAGAAGGGGCCGTTCCGCGTCGGCGACGCCGTGGAGCTCGAGGTCGATCATGCGCGGCGCAGGGCGACACGGGCCAACCATTCGGCCACTCACATCCTGCACCGGGCCTTGAGGCAGGTTCTCGGCGATCACGTGGTGCAGAAGGGCTCGCTCGTGGAGCCGGGTCGGCTGCGCTTCGACTTTTCCCACCCCAAGCCCATGACCGAGGAGGAAATCCGCCAGGTCGAGTCCATCGCCAATGCCATCATCCTGCAGAACGCGCCGGTGGAGACGCGTCTCATGGACATGGAGGAGGCGCTCGAATCCGGGGCCATGGCGCTGTTTGGCGAGAAATATGGCGACGAGGTCCGGGTCGTGACCATGGGCTGGGAGGAGGCACCGGATGGCTCCGGCCGCAAGCCCTACTCCATTGAGCTCTGTGGCGGCACCCATGTGCGGCGCACCGGCGACATCGGCCTCATGAAGATCGTCTCGGAGAGCGCGGTGGCTGCGGGCGTGCGCCGTATCGAGGCCCTGACCGGGGAGGGCGCGCGCACCTATCTCTCCGAGCGCGAGGCCCGGCTCCGGGAAGCGGCAAGCCTCATCCGCGCCAAGCCGGAGGAGGTGGTGGACCGTCTCGAGGCGCTTCTGGAGGAGCGCAAGCGCCTCGAGCGTCAGCTCAAGGAGGCCCGCAAGCAGCTCGCCCTTGGCGGCGGCGCGAGCGGCGGCGGGCCGGGCACGGCGGATGACGCCATCCGGAATCTCGGCGCCGTCAAGCTGCTTGCCCGCACCGTGACCGGCATCGCGCCCAAGGACTTGCGCGCACTCGTGGACCAGGGCAAGAAGCAGATCGGCTCCGGCATCGTCGCCATCGTCGGCGTGACGGAGGAAGGCAAGGCCGGCCTCGTGGTGGGCGTGACCGACGATCTGACGGACCGCTATGACGCCGTGGCGCTCGTGCGCGCGGGGGCGGCGGCGCTGGGCGGCAAGGGCGGCGGCGGGCGCGCCGACATGGCCCAGGCCGGCGGTCCCGACGGCCTGGGC
>JALUTE010000516.1 GCA_027058255.1 Methyloligella sp.
GGGTACGTTGAAGCACACCGCCGGCGGCACCACCCGGTGGGCGCTGGTGGAGGTGGCCAACGTCGTCGAGTTCCAGCCGGCAGGGCCGTACCACTACAACTTCGTGGTCGAATTCGCCTTCGCCGACCCCTTCTGGTACGCCGAGAGCCCGGTGGTGGTGGGGCCGGAGACCGTGTCCTTCACCCCGTACAACATCGGTGTCAACAACCCGGGCACGTACAAGGCCGAGAAGCCGAAGATCACCATCACCGGCGAGATCACCAACCCGCGGGTGGCCATCGGCAGCGTCTGGGTGCAGTACAACGACACGGTGGCCTCCGGTGAGACGCTGGTGATCGACTGCGGGCAATGGAAGGCGACGAAGGATGGCAACGACGTGACCGGTGATATCACCCACGACGGCGCCATTCGCTGGCTGGAGATCCCGGTGGGGCTGAGCACGCTGACGGTGAGCGGAGCCCTCGGCTCACCGAATCCGACGGTGAAGGTGGAGTTCACGCCGGCGTATCTATAACGACGGCCGACCGCAGACGGCCGACGGCCGATGGGCGGCGGTCCGCGGTCCGCCGTCCGCGGTCATTCTGGGAGGGACAGATGGCGAGACGGCTTACAACGGGCTTCGAGCTGGGAGAGATCATCGAGCACAACGGCTCCCTGGCCGAGAACGGGGCGAATTTCACCGTGGTCACCTCGCCGGTGAGAACCGGCGCTTACGCGGCTAAGAACGACGCGCCGGCGGCGTCGAGCGGCCTCTACTACGCCTTCTTCTCGCACGTGCTATCGGACAACCCGGCCGAGCTATATGTGCGGCTGGCGCTGCGGCATGACGGCTTCGGCACCTCCAGCACGAGCCCGATCTACTTCCTGGACTTCCTGGACGGCAGCACGCACCAGATCAGCGTCGGTATCCGGCCCAGTGACCACCTGCTGGTGGTGGCCACCAACGGCAGCGGCAACATGGGCGAAGGGGGCACCGTCCTGGCCTCCGGGAGCATCGTCCTAGGGGCCGACCGGTGGTACGTCATCGAGGTCTACGTCAAGGCCGACCCCACTAACGGCCAGGTGATCGTCAAGGTGAACGGGATCACCGACATCACCTACTCCGGCAACACGGCTCCCAGCGGCAACGCGCAGATCGGGCGCGTCGACTTCGGCGCCAATAGCACCGGGCTGGGCAACAACGGCGCCAACCTGTACTTCGACGACATCGCGGTCAACGACACCGCCGGCAGCTATCAGAACTCCTGGATCGGTCAGGGCGGGGTGTATCTCCTCAAGCCGACGGCCGACGGTGCCCAGAACGACTGGACCCCAACGTCCGGCACCACCAACTGGGACAAGGTGGATGAGATCCCGAAGAACACAACCGACTGGGTGCAGGCGCAGTCGTCCGGCAGCGTGGAGCTCTACGAGCTGGAGGACCTGCCGGCGGAGGTGAAGACGGTGGACCTGGTCGAGGTGGTGTACCAGGTGGCGCTGAGCCAGGCGGGGTACAACGAGGTGCAGGACCTGATCCGCTGGGGGACGACCAATTACGCCGGCACGATCCAGCCGGTGACCACGGAGCACCCGAACTACGCCCTGTACAAGGGCACCGTGTGGTACACCCGGCCCGACGGCACCGCCTGGGGCACGGCGGACGTGGCGGCGCTTCAGGCGGGATATCAGATCCCGTGAGAGGATGCGAATCAGCGAGTCGGCGATGCGGTTGACGGAGCGACAGCTCCAGGTGGCCCTCCTGGCCGCCGCGGGGCTGACGAACAAGGAGATCGCACATTACCTGGGCATCTCGTACGACACGGCGAAGAACACGATAGCCTCGGTGATGCGCCGGCTGGGCGTGTACGGCAGGACGCAGATTCTGCTGGTCCTGGTGGCGCGAGGCTACGTGGATCAGGCGGTGGCGGGGGAGCTTCTTCGCATCGGCCTGCCCGACTGCCACACGTCGCGGGATGCATGCCTGGGCGCCATCAGGGCGCTCGGCGGTCGGGCGGGCCGCCAATCGGCGGAGGAGGGGGCATGAGCTGGCGTGGCTTGATCCTCTCGGCGTTGATCGTCGCCCTGACCGCGGGGGGCGGCGGCGGGCTAGCGCCCGCGGCTCAGGACGTGCAGACGGTGAGCGAGGCGTTGATCTTCGTGCGCGTTGAATACCCGGACGACGGCCGGGTGGTGTCGGTCAACGTCGTCTACGACACGGCCGAGGACCTGGTC
>JALUTE010000517.1 GCA_027058255.1 Methyloligella sp.
GCAGGGGCGCTTTTGCGCCGCATCGTCGAAGCCGAGGCCGGCGAGGATGGTGGCGGCCCGTGCCGGGGCGGAATGGGCGTCGATATCGGCAAGGCGAATCTGAATCTCGGCAATGCGATGGGGATCGCTCGCGCTCTCGGCCTGCGCCATGAGGCGTGCGCGCTCCTCGTCCGCCGCCAGAACCACGTCGATCAGCCGTGCCTCGCCGCCCGGCGCCTCCTGGGCCACCATGGCAATGCGGGCATTCAGCGGGCTCGCGATCTCACCGGCGTCGGGCGCGATCTCGCCGCGAACGAGCCTCAAGAGCGTCGTCTTGCCGGCGCCGTTGCGCCCCACGAGCCCGACCTTGTGCCCGGCCGGAATGCTCGCCGTGGCACCGTCCAGAATCGCGCGCCCCTCGATGCGATATGTCACGTTCCGGATTTGCAGCATGGCGCCGGCTCATAGCACGGGGCGGGCGCGGGGCAAAACACCGCGCCCAAAGCCGCCTTGCCCGCATGGATCAGGGCCGTTATAAGCCCCCCCTTTCAAGGGCGGGGGACGATTGCGCCTCGGCCCGATCGGTTGTCATGCTCGCAAGTCCAGGAAAGAGGGGGCACCATCCCATGGCCATTGAGCGCACGCTTTCCATCATCAAGCCGGACGCCACGGCGCGCAACATCGTCGGCAAGATCATCGCCAAGCTGGAGGAGGCGGGCCTGCGCATCGTCGCGCTCAAGCGCGTGCGCTGGAGCGAGGACGAGGCCCGCGCCTTCTATGCGGTGCACAAGGATCGCCCCTTCTATGACGATCTCGTCGCCTTCATGACCTCGGGGCCCATCGTGCTGCAGGTGCTCGAAGGCGAGAACGCGGTCGCGAGGAACCGCGAGGTGATGGGCGCCACCAACCCGGCCGAGGCCGCGCCCGGCACCATCCGCGCCGAGTTCGCCGAGAACATCGAGCGCAACTCGGTGCACGGCTCGGACAGCCCCGAGAACGCGGCCAAGGAGATCGCCATGTGCTTCGCCGAGAGCGAGATCGTCGGCTGAGCCTCGGGCGGTCGCATACGGGCGGTCGCAGAGGGCGCGGTGCGGGCCGTGCGCCGAGCAATGACGCGGCCGGATGAGAAGATCGTGAGCAACCCTGCGCGAGGGCGGACATTGCCGGGCGCGGGCGCTATAGCTCCCGGAAGCTCACGAGAAACCCGCTGGCCGCTTTGATGACCGACCGCACGCATCGCCCTGCCCTTCTCGCCCTTCTCGCCATCGGCGGCCTGCTTCTGGCGCTCGCGGGCCTGTTGACTCTGGCCTCCGAGCGCTTCGGCTATGACTGGCGCGTCATCGACATGCCGGTGCTTGGGCTGGTTGCCGGGCTGATGGCGGCGGGCGCGCTCTACCTGCCCCTTGCACCGCTGATCCGCCGCCTCGCCGCGGCCGCTCCGGCAACGCAACGCCACCTCCTCCTGGCCGTCTTCACGCTTGGGCTGGCCATGCGCGCCGTGCTGATGGCGAGCGAGCCGGCCCTGGAGGACGACTGGCAGCGCTATCTCTGGGATGGCGGGGTCGTGGCCCATGGGCTCGACCCCTATGCGGCCTCCCCCGCCGATGCCCGCGCCGCCCCGGCCGGCACGGCGCTCGGCGATCTCGCCCGCGCCGCCGGCAAGACCCTCGAGCGGGTGAACCACCCGGAGCTGCGCACCATCTATCCGCCCCTCGCGGAAGGCGCTTTTGCCCTGGCCCACGCGCTCACGCCCTGGCGGCTCCTGGGCTGGCGCGCGCTCCTCCTGCTCGGCGACATCGCCACATTCGCCCTTCTGGTGCTGCTCCTGCGCGATGTGGGCCGCTCGCCTCTCTGGGCCAGCCTCTATTGGTGGAACCCGCTCGCTCTGAAGGAGATCTTCAACTCCGCCCATATGGAGGCGGTGCTTCTGCCCCTCGTGCTCGGCGCGCTCGTGCTCGCCGCGCGCAGGCGGGCCGTCGCCGGCGCGCTCCTGCTCACCCTGGCCGCGGGCGTGAAGCTCTGGCCGATCCTCCTGGCGCCGCTGGTGCTGCGCCCCCTCATGGCCCGGCCGGCCCGCCTCCTTGCCGCTCTCGTCCTCATGGCCGGCCTGCTTGCCCTCATGGCCTGGCCGATGGTCGCCGCGGGCCTCGATTCCTCGTCCGGCCTCATGGCCTATGCCCAGCGCTGGCAGACCAACAGCGCGCTGATGCCGGCGCTGGGCATAGGC
>JALUTE010000518.1 GCA_027058255.1 Methyloligella sp.
AGCCCTTCCGGCTCTGCCTCAAGGGCGAGGACCGGTGGGGCAACCCGTCCGACCAATGCGCCGGCACCTTCGCGCTGCGCCCGAGCCTGCCCGTCGAGGGCCTGCCCGGGGCCGTGACCTTCGCGCCCGGCGCCTTCTCGCGCATCATCGAGGACCTGACGGTGCACGCCCCCGGCGATCTCGTCATCGCCCTCGAGGACGAGGCCGGCACTACGGTCTGCCGCTCGAACCCGCTGCGCATCGTGCCCGAGCGGCGCTGGCACGCGCTCTGGGCCGACCTGCACGGCCAGTCGGAGGAGACCATCGGCACCAATTCGGTGCGCGACTATTTCACCTTCGGCCGCGACCGGGCCTTCCTCGACGTGCTCGGCCACCAGGGCAACGACTTCCAGATCACCCGCAGCTTCTGGGAGGCCCTCAACGCCATCACCGCCGAGTTCGACGATCCCGGCCGTTTCGTCACCGTGCCGGGCTATGAATGGTCGGGCAACACCGGTGTCGGCGGCGACCGGAATGTCTTCTACATGCAGGAGGGCCGGCCGATCTACCGCTCCTCCCATGCGCTGGTCCCGGACCTCTCCGACGCCGACACCGATGCCCACGACGTCAACGCCCTGTTCGAGAAGCTCCAGGGCGAGGACTGCGTGGTGCATGCCCATATTGGCGGGCGCTATGCGGATGTGGACAAGGGCCATGACGTGCGCCTGGAGCGCGCCTTCGAGGTGCATTCGGCCTGGGGCACCTTCGAATGGCTGATCGAGGATGCCTTTCGCAATGGCTTTCGCATCGGCATCGTCGCCAACAGCGACGGGCACAAGGGCCGGCCGGGCGCGAGCTATCCCGGTGCCTCCCTCTTCGGCTCCTATGGCGGCCTCACCTGCCTCCTGGCGGAGCGCTTCGACCGGGCCGGCGTGCTCGAGGCCCTGCGCCGGCGCCGCCATTACGCCACCACCGGCAATCGCATCGTCCTCGACGCCCATGTGGATTTCCCGGCCCCCGCCACCCTGTTCGAGCAGGACCCGAACATGGGGCCGACCGAGACCCGAACCGTCGAGCGCGCCGGCATGGGCGACATTGTGCGCACGGATGCCGAGGCGGTGACGTTCCGCTTCGATCTCCTCGCCTCGGCGCCCATCGAGCGGGTGATGATCCGCAATGGTTGCGAGACAGTGGAGACGGTGCGCCCCTATGGCGAGGCGGATCTCGGGCGGCGCATCCGGGTGCTGTTCGAGGGGGCGAAATATCGCGGACGGGGCCGCGAGGTGATCTGGGACGGCGTGGCACAGCTCTCGGGGAACGCAGCCCTGCGCATTGCGCCGATCAATGTCTGGAATCTCGACAAGCAGGTGGTGCTGGAGAGCCCGGACACGATCCGCTGGAGTGCCATCACGACGGGAGGATTTTGCGGCTTCGATGCCTGGCTGGCCGAGGAGCGGAGCGGCACGCTCCGGATCGACACCGAACTCGTGCAGGCGGACATCCCCATCGCCGAGATCGGTCTCGAGGACCGGATATTCGATGCCGGCGGCATCCGGCGGCGCATTCGCGTCTTCCGCCTGCCGGACCGGCTCACCGAGCGGGCAATGACCCTGGAGCGGCGGATCGCCTTGCGCAAGGGCGCTGACAACCCCCTCTACATCTCCGCGATCCAGGAGGACGGCTTCCAGGCCTGGACCAGCCCGGTCTACGTCTTCGATTAGAGCCTGTCCAACTTGCATGGATGCATAGCCGGCATTTCTGAGATGGTTGGCGCACTCTTCTGGGGCGAATTGATCCAGCAAGCCGCCGATGGCGTCTGAGACGGCGTCGATTGGGCGGGCGCAGGCTTTGCGCAGGAGCGCTTCCAGTTTCGCAAACACCTGCTCGATCGGGTTGAGGTCGGGCGAGTAGGGCGGCAGGAAGAGAAGCCGGGCGCCGACGCGGCGAATGGCGGGTCCGACCGCCTGACCCTTGTGCGAGCCGAGGTTGTCGAGGACGACGATGTCGCCGGGCCGGAGCACGGGCACCAGGAGTTGCTCGACATGGGCGAGAAAGGCGGCGCCATTGATCGGGCCGTTGACGACGCAGGGGGTGGCGGCGAGCATCAAGGCGACTTGGCGGCCATTGGGCCGGAGGATGAAACCGATCGACAAACATCCACAAATACAATGGATTATGCTGTCCAATTGGCGGATGGGGTGGGATTCGAACCCACGAGACGGTTGCCCGCCTGCCGGTTTTCAAGACCGGTGCCTTCAACCACTCGGCCACCCATCCGGACCGGACAGCACCACCGAATCTAGAGGGTTTGCGCGCGCCCAACAATAGGCGCGAGCGGCCAGGGTGCCGGCAGCCTTCGCCGGCCACGAAATGGCCACGCTCGCCCGGAACACTCGGCCGCGAATCGCGCCTCGTCGCGCTCTGCGCATCGCCATTAACGCAAAACGAGCACTTCTCTGCTATCCATGGCCTGCCATTGCTTCTGCACGAACGACAGACAACGAGACAACAACCCGCCCCTTCGCGCCGCAAGAGCCGGTGGGCGGGACAAGACAGGGGGCGAGAGCGAGGCATGACGGGGCGTCGTCACCGTTTTCCAGTGCTGCGCGATGGGCCGAGCGCGGGCCTGCGCCTGCGAGCCGGGCGCGCCGCGCGCAGAGCTGTTTTCCTGCCGGCGATTGTTGCATTGGCCAGTCTCGGCCTTGCGGCCTGCTCGGGTAGCACGCCAGCACCGGAGACGAGCCTGAGCCCGCGCGTCGTCTCCAAGGGCCAGCCCGTGCCCCGCGGCGGCGGCGTCTACAAGGTGGGCAAACCCTACCGGATCGCCGGGCGCTGGTATTATCCCAAGCACGATCCGTCCTATGACCGTGTCGGCATCGCCTCCTGGTACGGCGCCATGTTCCACGGCCGGCGCACCGCCAATGGCGAGGTCTACGACATGAACGCCCTCACCGCGGCGCATCCCACCATGCCGCTGCCCTCCTATGCCAAGGTGACGAACCTCGCCAATGGGCGCACGCTGATCGTCCGGGTCAACGATCGCGGCCCCTACAAGCCCGGCCGGGTGATCGACCTCTCGCGCAAGGCGGCGCGCCTCTTGGGCTTCGAGCGCCGCGGCACGGCGCGGGTTCGGGTGCGCTATGTGGGCCGCGCGCCGATGAACGGGGACGATTCCTATGAGCGCCTGTTCGCCGCGAGCCAGCCCTGGTACCGCCGGCGCATCGCCGCCGGCGAGCTGAAGGCCCCCGCGCCTGCCCGCAGGACCAGAACGGCAGCGCTGCGGCCGCGAGCCGCTCCCGCTCCACACCATGCAGCCCACGCCTATCGGCGCTGGGCGCTCGGGCGCGGCACGGGAGGCATTTTCGTTCAGGCCGGCGCTTTCCGCAATCCAGGCAATGCCCACCGGGTGCGCGAGCGCCTGGCCTCTCTGGGGCCGGTGAATGTCGAGGCCCTGGATGGCCGGGCCGGCGCGCTCTACCGGGTGCGCGTCGGCCCCTTTGCCGATGCCGATGCCGCGCGCTCGACCCTGGAGCGGGTGCGCGACGCGGGCCTGGCGGATGCGAGGCTGGTCGCGCGATAGGGAGGCGCCCCTCGCGTCCGTTCCGCAAACCGTCCTCCAGGCCCGGCCGGCATCGGTCCCGTCCCTTCGGTCGGCGCTCGCCCTGCAAATGGTTGATTTTTCCCCTCGGGAAACGGATAGTCCCCGGACCGTAGTCGCCGCGCGCCCTCGCGCGCGACCGGGCGACGAGCTCGAGCGATATCGAACAGGTGGGGTTTTCGATGATGGCTCTCACGATGTGGCCTCGGCCGCTGCGGGTCGTGCTGGGCCTGTTGGTTCTGCTCACGTCCCTCGCAAGCTTCGGGCCGTCGGCACAGGCCCAGTTCAAGACCAAGGCGCAGTTCGCCTTCCTGATGGATGCGGACACGGGTGCGGTGCTGTTCGAGAAGAATGCCGACGAGCTGATGCCGCCGGCCAGCATGAGCAAGCTCATGACCCTGGAGGTGCTCTTCAAGGCCCTCAAGGATGGCCAGGTCTCGCTGGAGGACGAGTTTTATGTCTCCGAGCATGCCTGGCGCAAGGGGGGCGGCCCCTCCGGCACCTCGGCGATGTTCCTCAAGCTCAACTCGCGCGAGAAGCTATCCGAGATCATGCGCGGCATCATCGTTCAGTCCGGCAACGATGCCGCCATCGTGCTGGCGGAAGGCATGGCGGGCTCGGAGGAAGCCTTCGCCCGCATGATGACGGAGCGCGCGCGGGAGATCGGCCTCAAGAAGTCCACCTTCGCCAATCCGACCGGGCTGCCCGACCCCGATCAGCTCATGACCGCGCGCGAGCTCGCCCTGCTCGCCCTCCACATCATGAAGGAGTATCCGGACTACTACAAGCTGTTCGCCGAGAAACGCTACAATTACAAGCGCTACAAGTTCGTCAATCGCAACCCCCTGCTCTATCTCGACATCGGGGTGGACGGCCTGAAGACCGGCTATACAAGGGAGGCGGGCTATGGGCTCGTCGCCTCGGCGCGCCAGCGCGGGCGCCGGCTCATACTCGTCATCAACGGGCTCAAGTCCAAGCGGGAGCGCAAGGAGGAGGGGCGGCGGCTGCTCGAATGGGGCTTTCGCAATTTCAAGGCATTCAAGCTGTTCGACGCCGGGGAGGTGGTCGGCGATGCGCGCGTCTGGGGTGGCGACCGCTTCTACCTGCCGCTCGTGGGCAAGGGCGAGATCTCGATCCTGCTGCCGCGCTTCGGCTCTGACAAGCGCAAGCTCAAGGCCTGGATCGCCTATAAGGGGCCGCTCAAGGCGCCCATCCGCAAGGGCGATGAGGTGGCGGTGCTGAGGGTGCGATCCTCCAACGCCGCCGTCAGCGAGTTTCCGCTCTATGCGGCCGTCGATGTGAAACGCACCGGCATCGTCTCGCGCGGGATCGACAGCCTGCTTCACATGGCCCTGGGCTGGATACTCTGAGCGCACGGTAACGGCGCCGCTGGCCCGCACGCTTCCCGAGCGAGCCCGCCCGCGCCGCGGACCCGAGCGCCGGGCAGGAGGGCGCCGACCCATGACACAGGCTGGCCATGCGGAACGAGGGGCGAGAGGGCGCTTCATCACCCTCGAAGGCGGTGAGGGCGCGGGCAAGTCCACCCAGGTCGCGCGGCTGGCAGAACGGCTGCAGGCGCATGCGGGCCTTGCGGTGCTCACCACCCGCGAGCCCGGGGGCTCCGACTTCGCCGAGGAGATCCGCACGCTCCTCCTGCATGGCCGAGCGCCCCGGGTGGGCCGGCTTGCCGAGGCGCTCCTCTTCTATGCCGCCCGCGACGACCATCTGGCGGCGACCATTCGCCCGGCGCTGGCGGAAGGGCGCTGGGTGATCTCGGACCGCTTTTCCGATTCCACCCGCGCCTATCAGGGGGCGGCCGGGCGTGCGCCGGGGCAAGCGCTGGACACCCTCGATGCCCTGGTGGTGGATGGAGCACGGCCCGATTTGACGCTCATTCTCGATATCGCACCGGAGCGGGGCCTCGCGCGGGCCGAGGCGCGCCACCTTGCGGGCCAGGGGGCAGGCGACCCTCAGGCGCGTGACAATTTCGAGGCTCGCGAGCTCGCCTTCCACCGCCGGCTCAGGGAGGCGTTCCTCGCCATCGCCCGGGCCGAGCCGGAGCGCTGCGTGATCATCGACGCCGACGCCGGGGTGGATGAGGTGGCCGAGCGCATCTGGCGCGCGGTCGAGGAGCGCCTGCTGTGAGCGCCCGCGCAGCAAGACCGGCCGCGGCAGAAGGCGACGGCCTGCCCGAGGCCGATCGCCTGGAAGGCGCGCCGCATCCGCGCGAGACAAGGGTGCTGCTCGGCCATGAGAGCGCCGAGCGCGCCCTCGCACGCGCGCTCGCCTCGGGGCGCATTCATCATGCCTGGCTGATCGCAGGCCCCATGGGCATCGGCAAGGCCACGCTGGCCTATCGCCTGGCGCGCATTGCGCTCGATCCGAACGCGCTCGCCCGGCTCGATCCCGAGACCGGCCTCGCCGCCCCGGCCGACAGCCCGGTGGCCCGAGCCGTCGAGGGGCTGTTTCATCCGGGCCTCCTGGTCATCCGGCGCGAATGGGACCCCAAACGCAAGCGGTTTCCCGTCACCATTCCCGTGGAGGCCGTGCGCCGCCTCAGGACGTTTCTCGGCCATACGGCCGGGAAGGACGCCTGGCGGGTGGTCATCATCGACGCGGCCGACGAGCTTGGCCCGAGCGCCGCCAATGCGCTCCTCAAGTCCCTCGAGGAGCCGCCGGAGCGGTGCCTGTTCCTGCTTGTCTCCGCCGAGCCCGGCCGGCTCCTGCCCACCATACGCTCGCGCTGCCGGCGCCTGGACCTTGCGCGCCTGGGCGAGCGCGACCTGATCGCAGCCGGCGAGGCGGCGCTCCAGGCGGTTGCGGGCGGCGATGGCGGGGGGAGCGCCCCAGCCACGGCTGCGAGCGCGGATCGAGGCGATCTCGCGGCGCTTGCGCCGCTCGCCGAGGGCAGCGTGCGCCGCCTTCTCCTGCTCGCGCAAGGGGGCGGGCAGGCGCTCTATGACAGCCTCCTGGACCTTCTCCGTGCCATGCCACGGCCCGACCAGGCAGCGCTTCACGCGCTGGCGGACACCCTTTCGGCCCCCAAGGCGGAGCAAAGCTTCGAGACCTTCTTCGCGCTCCTGCGCGATCTTCTGGCACGGGTCGTGCGCCACGGCGCGACCGGCACCGGCGCGATTGGCGAGAAGGAAGCGGACATCGCGGCGCGCCTGATCCGGCCCGACACCCTTGCGGATTGGGCCGCCTTGTGGGAAACAATCGGCCGCGAGATGGCGAGCGCACGGGCGCTCAATCTCGACCGGCGGACCCTCGTGCTGGAGACCCTGCTGCGGCTCGAGGCCCTGGCGCGCGGTGATCGCGCGGGCGCGGGGCTAGAGCGGCATGGCTGACCGGCAAGGCCAAGCGGCATAGCCGAGCGGCGGGGCGCCGGCACCCCACCGTTCACTCTCGATCTCAATACGAAACCAGCGGGACCCGATCAGGCCATGGCCGAGCCACCCAGTTTCTACATCACCACGGCGATCTCCTATCCCAATGGCGCGCCGCATATCGGCCATGCCTATGAGGCCATCGCAACGGACGCGCTCGCCCGCTTCAAGCGGCTCGACGGCTATGACGTGTTCTTCCTCACCGGCGTCGACGAGCATGGCCTCAAGATGAAGCAGACGGCGCTCGAGGAAGGGCTCACGCC
>JALUTE010000519.1 GCA_027058255.1 Methyloligella sp.
ATCAAGGCCCGGCGCCCGTAAGCAGACGAATCCGCCACCACGCGACAAGACGGATGGTCATATCGGGCCGAAACGCAGTTCTTTTGTTCGCTCACCCCGTCCCCCTCCGCCGCGGTTGCACCGCGGGGCGAGCGGTCGCCAAAGGGAGGAACGCTTTTCTCTTGTTTGGAACCCCCGTCGCACATTCCACCGCGTTTACTCGGAACCGGACAGCCGAAGGCTTGCCGTACTGGTTCTGGGCGTAACCGTCATTTTGGTGTCGAACTTTCCAAAGTCTTCGAACGCGAGCAGTTTGACGGGAATTCGGATTATGACGGCCGTGCGGGGCGGATTCCGGAAACTCGGGTTTGGGCGATGTCTGCGCTTAAGCGGATTGTTCCGGCTGCGCCGATTGTGTAGCTACGGCTCGGCTGCGCGGAGCGGATTTGTCCCATTGTAAGAGTTTGCCCCGAGGAGAGGCGTTCGGTGGCCGGCTTCTGCGTGAGGCCGAAGCAAGCGACGTTGAGCCAGTCAAGCGGCCGGGTGAGCGAGGTTGATGACAGAGGAGGTTGATGACAGAGAGAGTGCCGCGGCTTGGCAGAGAAGTGGCAATGGCGTGGAGACAAAGAAGTTAAGGAGAGCGTATCCATGTGGTCTCACAGAACGATCCGGAAAGAGCGTCGTCGTGTCGCCCTCGGTGTGCTTCTGCTGATGGCCGTCCCGATGGTCCGGTTAGGCGCTCAAGAGACAGCACCGGAGTTCACGCCACCGCCGCTCAGTCCCAGTTTGCTGGACTTTGTCACCGGTCTTCCGATTGCGTACAACACCAAGCTTCTTTGCACGCCCAAGCTGCTGCGGCCGCCGTTTGCCGGGGCTCCGGTCGATTCGGCCAATGGGCTGGCTGCCAAGATCGAGGCTCGGCAAGTGGACGCCAAGAACCGGGCCAAAGCTGCCAAGTTTCTCGGAACGGTGGACTGTGTTGCCTATCCGGAGGCCCAGGAACAGTTAATGAAACTGCTGCAAGAGGACCCAAGCGAGAAGGTTCGGCTGGCGGCGGCCAAAGCGCTGAAAGAGCAGTTCCACCGCGGACACGATCCGCATCCGGGTAAGAAAAAACTGCGCCGGTTCGACACGTGCCGCGGCTGTTGTCCTAAGCCCGACGTCTTAAACGCGTTATCCGAGCGAGCCTATGGCTCTGACGACGAGGGGTGTCCGCTCGAGCCTTCTCCACGGGTGCGGGAAGCGATTGCCGAAGCATTGAATGAATGCTGCGAGTGCTGGTACGCTGGGTATACGGAAGAGGTTGTTCCTCGTCCTGCGGAAGAGCAAGCGGCACCGAAGAAAGAAGAAGCGGAGCCTCGAATGGCGCCGCCGGCTGAACAGGCGACGCCCAAGAAGAAGGAAGCGGCCCCGATGCCGCCGCCCGAAGATCCGGGCCGCAAAGCCTCGAAGCCCTCCGCCGGCACGGTCCTCCGCCCGGTCCCGCAGCGCAATTCGGTCCCACCGGCTCCCGATGCGGTTCCTCGGAGTGCCCCGACCGGGCAAACCCAGCCGAAGCGTGTCGGCCGGAAACTGGGCGACCGCCGCGGCAGAACCGCTCCGTCCACCCGATCGGCCGTGCTGGTGAAACACGAAAGTGATACGACGAAGGTTCTTCCCGAGGTGGCTTGCCTTCGCGGATACTGCCCGGTCGCGATGCTCGAGCGTCGGCTCGTTCCGGCCAACAGGCAGTTCACTTCGGTCTTCGAGAAACGCGTCTTTCACTTCTCCAGTGCTCGAGCCAAAGCGGCGTTCGACCGCGATCCGCAGAAGTTCGCTCCCGTTCGGGGCGGGATCGACATCGTCATCCTGCGGAAAACAGGACAACGGGTGACGGGAAACTGCTTCGCCCTGTACAACGGGCGCCCGTATTGGTTCGCCACCAAAGAAAACCGTGACCTTTTCCTGGCGAATCCGGAACGGTACGTCTCACCGTGACGGCTTAGCGGACCCAGCCCGGAGTCGGTTTTTCGGTCTTGGTGGCTTCGTCCACGCCGGCCGCGGACGAGGCCTGTGAAAGACCAAGGGGGGACCTGGACCCGGCGCGCGAGCGAGGGCCTGCTTGAGCAACCCCTTGCTTGTCCTGAGGAGGGAGTGATTCGTGAACACTCCCGGATCGGCCTCGGGAAAATGACACAAGCGACAGAGACAGGCTCGGGGGCTCGCCTTTGCTTGTGGCCTTCTG
>JALUTE010000520.1 GCA_027058255.1 Methyloligella sp.
GTCGTCGACGGCAACATCGTGCTGGGCGGCACCACACCCGCGCACTGGCTCGACACCGGAGGGGCCGTCAATCTGGTGCAAACGACCACGCCGCGCGATGCCGACGAAATCGCCGAGCGCATCGCGAATGCCATCAATGCGGAGTTTGCCGCCACGTCCCTTCGAGCGGCGAGCCTGGAAGGCGGCCTCGTCAGCGTCCTGCGCATCAACCTGCCGCCGGGCAGCGGCGAGGATCACACCGTGGACGTCACCGGCGCGCCCGGCCTGGCATTGCACGGAACGCCTGGCGTCGGTGCCGGAAATGTCCAGATCGTGTACCTGCCGGTCGACACGGTGGACGAGATCATCAACGGCGCCGGGCCGATCATCCCGGGCGCGCCGGTGCGCACCGGCCTGGTGCCTGCGATCAACAATTCCGGGCTGAATGTCCAGGCCGCCCAATCGCCGTTCCCGAACGAGGAAATCGTAACGCTTGCCGGAACGGCGGGTAACACGGTCACCTTTTCTCCAGGCGTGACGGCGTTGGAGCCCCAAGGGGTGATCCCGATCTTCGTCCATCCTTCGCAAACGGCCAACGATGTGGCCGAGCGCATCGCCTTGGGGATTCGCCAAGCCGTGGCCCGCGGCGATCTGGTCGCCGTGACTCCGCATCTGGACGGTGATCTCGGCTACGAGCCGGCTTCGATCCAGCCGGGCGATGTACGCGTGAACCGCGTGAACGTCGAGGGCGCGGCGGACATCCAAATCAGCCATCCCGACCCGAGCCAAACGTCGCTCATCGCCGTCGAGGGGGCGGTCGGCGTGACGCCGGGCAGCCTGCCGGTGCCGATCCATACCGACATGGACCGGGTCGAAGTCGCCACCGCGTTGGACAGCGCGCTGGAGAGCCTCTATCACAACCCGACGATCATCACTCAGAGTGGACAGGCCTTCGAGGACGGCGACACCTTTGTGCTGGACGACGGGGTGCACGCGCCAGTGACCTATGAATTCGATGCGGGATTCGTGCTCGATGTTCCGCTCGGGGGCGGTATGGTCGCCTCCGGCGGCATCGCCGACGGCGAGTACTTCACGGTGACCGACTTGTCGGGCACGCTGTCTGCCACCTTCGAGTTCGACAAGGATGGCCGGCTCATGCCGGACAGCACGCCCATCGCGATCCAGGAGAACGACAGCCCGCTGGCCGTCGCCAAGGCCATCGCCGATGCGGTTCAAAACCATCCGCTGCGCGCCGCCCTGGGGCTGGAGCCGCGCGTGTTGGCCGGCAACCGCGTCCAGCTGCGCGGGGCGGTGGGCTCGACGCTCACGCTGAGCCCGGGCGGCGTGCTCGCGCGCACGGCCAGCGAGCCGGGAGTCCAGCCCGCCGTCACCATCAGCTTGCCGCAAACCCTGGGCATGCAATTGCCCGATCCGCTCGTGATCCACATCCCGCCCGGCGGGATCATCGATGGGGAGACGTTCACGATCGACGACGGAATGCTCGGGGCGGTGACCTTTGAATTCGAAGACACCACCTTTGGCGACGGTGTGGCCGCCGGAAACGTACAGGTGAGTTTCACGCCGGCAAGTACGCAGGAGGACATCGGTCGCGAGATCGTGTTGGCCATCGCCAGTTCCGGGCTGGATGTCGAGGCCACCATGCTTGGCGGCACGGGGAACATCGACCTGGGCGGCGGAGCCCATTTCACGCTGACGCTGCCGGCCGGCAGCCCGCTGCTGCAGACCGGGCCGCTCGCGCTCCAGGCACCCGTGGGCGGCGGCGCGGCGATCGCCGACGAGGATCAATTCACGATCAGTGACGGGACGGCCACCTATCTGTTCGAGTTCGAGGACCTCACCCTCGCCAACGGCTTGAGCGATCCAACGGCGTGGCAGATCCATTTCGATCCCGCCGATTCCCAGGAGGCGATCGCCGACCGAATCCTCCAGCGCCTGCAGACCGTGCCGGGGCTGAATCTGGAGCCGGTCAAGACCACCGGCCCGGCGCGCGTGCACCTCGGCTCGGTGGCCCACGACACCACGGCCCCGTTCACCGCCAACGTGACGTTGGATACCTCCCAGACCCACCTCACCCAGACCGGTCAGCACGATCAGATCCGTGACGGCCAGGTGTTCGTGATCACCGACGGCGCGCAGCCCGTCCAGTTCGAATTCGATTTGGACGGCGTGTTCAATCCGTCCAATGCGATCATCAACGTC
>JALUTE010000521.1 GCA_027058255.1 Methyloligella sp.
ACCATCATGGGGGGCGGATTGGATAGGCTCCGGGGGCGGAGCGGAAGGGCTCTGAGGGTGCGGATCGGGCGCATCGGAAAGGGGCGCGCCCGAGAGTACGCGGGCGGCGGCAATGAGCGCCTGGCCGAGGGCAAGGCCGCCATCGCCGGCGGGGATGCGGGCATGGGTGAGTGGCGTGAGCCCGCGGGCCTCGAGATGCGCCATCGTCGCTTCGAGCAGAATGCGATTGTGAAAGCAGCCGCCCGAGAGCACGACACGGGTGGATGCGCCGCGCGCGGTTGCGGGCGCCTCTGCGGCCAGGTGGGCGACGAGCTCGGCAAGCGCCCGCGCGAGTGAGAGGTGAAAGTCCCAGGCGATCTCGGCTGGGGCGCGACCCTCGGCCAGGTCGTCGAGCATGGCCCGCCACATGGGGGCCGGATCGAGGACAATGGGCCCTTGGCCCGCGGCTTGGCCGGGGCCGACGCGCGAAAAAAACGAATAGCGACCGGCATCGGTGTGCTCGCGGACATACGCCATGAGCGCCATGACCCCCATGAGCCGATGGGCCCCTTCGGCTCGGCTCGCGAGCGCCTCGAGGCGCTGGGCCGCCTCGCCCTCATACGTGAGCCTGTCGGGCGCCATGCCGAGGAGCGCGGCCGCGGCATCGAAGAGCCGGCCCGCCGAGCTCGCCCGCGGGCTGTTCACGTCCACGGCACACATGCGGGCCAATGTGGCGACGGGCCGGGCGTCAAGGTCGCGGATGGGCGCGAGCCGCCCCCACCGGCGTCGCACCGCGTCCCAGCCGAAGGCCGCATCGAGATGGGCCCAGGCGTTGCGCCAGGGCTCGCGGGCGGCCTTTTCGCCCCCCGGCATGGCGACCGGCTTGAGGTGCCCGAGCCGCACGGCGTTGCGATAGTCGGCAAGGAGCACCTCGCCGCCCCAAAGGCCACCGTCGGCCCCAAGCCCAAGCCCGTCGAGCACGATGGCGAGCACGGGGGACGTCGCGAGCCCCGCGCCATGCTCGCCCAGGCAGCTCGCGACATGGGCGTGGTGATGCCCTATGCGCGCAAGGGGCAGCCCGCGGGCCTGGGCTTCGGCCTCGGCGTGACGAGTTGCGGCATAGCCCGGGTGGCCATCGCAGGCGAGCAGCGCCGGGCGGTGGTCGTAGAGATCGGCATAGAGCGCGAGATTGCGCTCCCAGTCGGCGCGGGTGTCGGCATCGAGGAGATCGTCGCCCTGATGCTGGGAGAGCACCGCCTGGCCGCGCCCGATAAGGCAGAACGCCGCCTTGAGGTCGCCGCCAAAGGCGAGGGTCGGCGGCGCCTCATCGAAGCCCTCGGGCAAGGGCAGCGAGGCCGGCGCATAGCCGCGCGCAAGCCGCAGCACCCGCGGCACACCGGCCATGATGCGCACGACACTGTCGTCGATGCGGTTGGCGATGTCGCGGTCGTGAAACAGCCCCCAATCGGCGATGGCCGCAAGCTCGCGGCGGGCCGCGTCGTTCGCCGTCACCTGCGGGCGGCCCGAGACATTGCCCGAGGTCATGACGACGGGCCGGTCGAGGCGCCGCAGCATCAGGTGGTGAAGCGGCGTCGTGGGCAGCATGAAGCCCAAGGTCGTCATGCCGGGCGCCACCGCCTTGGGCAGGCGCTCGACCGCGCCCTGCGTCTCCAGTAGCACGATGGGCGCCTCGGGGCTCTTGAGGAGCGCCGCCGCTTCGTCGTCGAGCCGTGCATAGCGCGCGATGACATCGAGATCGCGGGCCATGAGCGCCAGCGGCTTGACGGGGCGGCGCTTGCGCTCCCTGAGCCGCGCCAGCGCCTCCGGGTTGGTTGCATCGCAGGCGAGGTGAAAGCCGCCAAGCCCGCGCAGGGCGACGATCTCCCCCTTGGCGATGAGGCTACCGGCGGCGTCCACGTCATCGAGCATGGAGTGCTGGTCGAAGCTCACCGCCCGGCCGTCCATGCGCTCGAGCCAAGCGCGCGGCCCGCAGGCGTGACAGGCGATGGGCTGGGCATGGAAACGGCGATCGGCGGGATCGGCATATTCCCGGGCGCAATCGGTGCACATGGCAAAGGCGGCCATGGTGGTGGCCGCGCGGTCATAGGGCATGGCGCGGATGATGGAAAAGCGTGGCCCGCAATGGGTGCAGTTGGTGAAGGGATAGCGATAGCGGCGCGCGAAGGGGTCGAGGGTCTCGGCGCGGCCACCACCATGG
>JALUTE010000522.1 GCA_027058255.1 Methyloligella sp.
AATGCCATGGCGATTGCCGCCATAATCGACGAAGGCCGCTTGCAGCGAGGGCTCGACGCGCGTGACCTTGGCGAGATAGATATTGCCGCGCAACTGTTTGCGCAGGGCGGATTCATAGTCGAATTCCTCGACCCGATCGCCCCGGAGCACGACGACGCGCGTCTCCTCCGGATGCGAGGCGTCGATGAGCATCCTGTTCTTGTTGTCCATGTCCGATTGTCCTCAAGGCGCGGCGAGCGGGCCCGGTGATCGCCCCGATCGCGGGGGATATGTGGAGCCCGGGCGTGCCTGCGCCCGTTTGTCGTTGGAGCGCCGACCGGCCGTCGAGGCGAAAGGCGCGACGCTCCCGCCGCCCGAACGGGCCGGGGAGCGGGCAGGGCGCCGGTTTGGTCCGGCGCGGCGCTTCCGCATGCTGGTGTTGGATTTGGCGCTCTGGTTTCATTCGTTGTTCGATCTTCGCATTGCGCTCTGGAAGAGCGGGCTTCCGGCCGTCCGAATGGAGCGGCGAAAAAGAGGGCAGGCCGACCCGGAGGGCGCCTCGCCCCTGTGAGATGCGGGCGTTTCACTTCGGAAGAGCCGCCCGTCGCGCGGCACGTCGCCACCGGTTCGGGTGGACTGGCACGGCGCGGAAGAACTCGCAAAAACAATCTCCTGGCTCTCGTTGCGGGAGACTTTGGCGGCTCCGCGCGGCGAGAGATCAAGCATGTGCGCACGCGCTGCGGAGGCTCGCTCACCTCGCATGTTGCAGGTGACCTCGTTACGGGCGCGGCCCGCTCGGGGCTGGCTCGACGGCGTGCGATGTGATCTTATTATGCACTTCCGAGATCGCTGGCAAGGGGCGGATTGGGTTTTACCCGGCGCGCCACGATGCCGAAACAACGCGAGCTTAACACTCGGCATGTATAAAAAGACCTTAAGCGCGATCGAAAAATGCCATCTTTTGGCTGACATTGGGGCCTATCAGCCATGAGTGGACGGTCGCGCGCCCATGGCGGGCAGGCCCGGTGACATTGGCGATAGCGTTTCACCGGGGCGATAGCGTTTCACCGGGTGCCGCCGGCGAATGGCGAAACGTCGAAGCGCCGAGGGACGAGGGACGGTCTATCGAGTGACGGGGTGGCTTTCCATGCATGGGACATGTCTGCCGAGACTATTGAAGCCGGGGATCCTCGCCCTGGCGATGGGACTCGGCGCCGCGGCGAGCGCGGGCGTGCCGGCCTTGGCCGCGCCCCCCGACACACTGCCGGCGGTCGATGCGCTCGCTGCGGTCTGGGGCGCGCATGGGCCCCGGGGCGCTCGCTCGGTGCGCCGGCCGGCCCGGCGGGTCATGCGTACCCGTTTCGTCGCCGATGTCTCGCGGCCCGTTCCCTTCAGCGTCTACACCCTTTCCGCGCCCTATCGCGTGGTCGTCGATCTGCCTGCGGTGAAGGTGCGCCTGCCGGGCGGCGGCGGGCGCGGCCTGGTCGAGGCCTACAGCCATGGCGCCACCGGCGAGGGGCGCTCGCGGATCGTGATCCGGGTCTCGGGGCCGGTCGTGGTCGAGCGCTCGGTCATGGAGCGGCGCGGTGGCGGGCGCATGGCGCAGCTCGTGCTCGATCTTGCCGCGACCGATGCGGCCACCTTTCTCGATCGCCAGCGCGCCCAGATGGCCGATGGCGCGGCCATGTGGAGCGCGAGCACGGTGCGCGCCGCCCCCGCGGCGCCCCGGCAGGGCTCGTCCAAGCCGGTGATCGTGATCGATCCCGGGCATGGCGGATTCGATTCGGGTGCCGTCGCACCCGACCGCACGGAGGAGAAGGGGCTCGTCCTCGCCTTTGCCCGCGCCCTCGCCAGGCGGCTCGCCGCCAAGGGGCGCTATCGGGTGCTCATGACGCGGGACAGCGATCATTTCGTCTCGCTCGACGGGCGGCGCATGTTCGCCATGGAGAACCACGCCCAGCTCTTCGTCTCCATCCACGCCGATCTCCTGCCCCGGCGCTATGCCAGGGTGCGGGGAACAACCGTCTACACGGGATCGCGAAAAGCCTCCGACGCCGTCGCACGGCTCATTGCAAAAAGCGAGAATCAGGCCGATATTCTGGCAGGTGCCGAGTTCCACGTGGACGAGAAGCTGCGCCTTGTTCCCGCGGAGATGGTGGCAACGTCCAAGCGTGTCGTGCCGGCCTGGCTCGACGAGCTCGTCATGCGGGAGACCAAG
>JALUTE010000523.1 GCA_027058255.1 Methyloligella sp.
TCCTCGTAATCGACCTCTATTGCGTCGCCATCCTCCCACCCGAAGGTGATGCGCCAGTTGGCGCGCACGGTGACGGCGTAACGGCCCTTCATGCTCCCGCCGAGCGCATGGAAGTGAAGGCCCGGAAGGTCCATGTCCCCGGGCTCCGCTGCAGCATCCAGCGCATCGAGGATCATGGCGATGCGGCCCACATCCTCCGGCGGGAGGCGCCGGGCATCGTCCCGCTCCCAGAAGCGCCTGAGCGCCCGGCTTCGGAAAGACCGGATCATGCAAAGAAGTGTAAGGTAACACCGGACAGACCGCAAGCACCCCAACGCCTTGGCAGCCCGCTTGTTGGGCTTCGCGGGGGTGAGTCGGAATGTCGCGATTTCGGGGCAGAGACGGCCCGTTTTTCCGCTTGGCTGGCACTACAGTGGCACTAGGCCTTTCGCGGAAACGGCACGTTCTCTCCTAACCCCTTGATTTTATTGGCGCGCCGGGGAGGATTCGAACCCCCGACCCCCAGATTCGTAGTCTGGTGCTCTATCCAGCTGAGCTACCGGCGCCAGGGCCTGAGAACCCTATTGAAGGTGAACCGCGCACCCACCCCTGCGTGCCGCAACGGCACGCCGAGCAGGTCGGTGCACCGGGAGGCGGCAAGCCCCTTGCAGATCGCTTGGGCAGATCGCTTGGGCAGATCGCTTGGGCAGATCGCGTGGCCGGCGAATGGCCGACTCGTCCCCCGTCACATAGCAAGTGCGGGCGGGGCGTGCAAGCATGCCGGCATCCTCGCGGAACGCGTGCCGCCCGCCGCCGGCGATCATGCCTCGCCAGCCCGCACCGCCCCCCTGTTCCGCGACAAGCCTGCCGCGCGGCCCCGCCTAGTGTACAGACGCAAACACGAGATACATGTCATTGCCGCGCTTGGCGCGGCAATCCAGGGCGGCAAGCTCCGAGTTTGTTGCCCTGGATCACCCGGTCCGCTCCCCGGGTCACACCCGGGGAGAGTGATGACGGGGAGTAGGCGGAGGTTTCGAATGCGTCGATGCACTAGCGCGGCACGCCGTCCTTCCCGCGCTCGAGGGGAAGGGCGGTGAACCGCACCTCGCCCTTGGGATCGACAATGAGAAGCAGGACGGACTTGCGGCCCGACTTGGCGATCTCCGCCACGCGCTTCTTCACATCCTCCGGCGTTGCAACCTTCCTCTGCGTCACCTCGGTGATGACATCGCCCGGCTTGATGCCCTTGAGGGCCGCCGCACTGTCCGGATCCACATCCGTCACCACCACGCCGTCGACCTTCTTGTCGATGTTGAACTGCGCCCTCAGCGCCTCGGTCATCACCGAGAGCGAAAGGCCGAGCACGGAGCCCGTGGCTGGACCGCCGCCCGGCCGGGCCGCGCTCTTGCCGCTCGCCGCCGCCTCCTCCAGGCGGCCGATGCGGATCTTGAAGCTCATCGGCTTGCCCTTGCGCAGCACCTCGACATCCACGACCTTGTCGATGGGCGTGCGCGCGACAATCTTGGGCAGCACGCGCATGCTGGGCACGTCCTTGCCATCGAATCGGACAATGAGATCGCCGGGCTGCAGACCCGCCTTGTCCGCCGGACTCCCCGGCTGCACGGAGGCCACCAGCGCCCCCTTGGGCGCGTCCAGGCCGAGGCTCTCGGCAATCTCGTCCGTGACGGTCTGAATGCGCACGCCCAGCCAGCCGCGCCGCGTCTCGCCCCATTTCTTGAGCTGCTCGATGACATGCACCGCCGTCTCCGAGGGCACCGCGAAGCCGATGCCGATGGAGCCGCCCGACGGCGATATGATCGCCGTGTTGATGCCGATCACCTCACCGTCCATGTTGAACAGCGGCCCGCCCGAATTGCCCTTGTTGATGGCCGCGTCCGTCTGGATGAACTCGTCATAGGGCCCGGCATTGATGTCCCGCTTCTTGGCCGAGACGATGCCCACCGTCACCGTGCCGCCAAGGCCGAAGGGATTGCCGATGGCCATCACCCAGTCGCCGACCCGGATCCTGGTGGAATCCCCGAACTTGACCGCTTTCAGCGGCTTTTTCGGCTCCACCTTGAGGAGCGCGATATCGGTCTTCGGGTCCCGGCCGATGATCTTCTCGACCTTCAGCTTGGTGCCGTCGTTGAACTTGATGACGATCTCGTCCGCATCGGCGATCACATGGTTGTTGGTCACGATCAGCCCCGAGGGGTC
>JALUTE010000524.1 GCA_027058255.1 Methyloligella sp.
CGGCCGCACCTTCGAGGAGAATGCCCGCATCAAGGCGCTCGCGGCGGCGCGGGGGGCGGGCCTGCCGGCTCTGGCGGATGATTCGGGGCTGGAGGTCGAAGCGCTCGGCGGCGAGCCGGGCATCTATTCGGCGCGCTGGGCCGGCGGGGACAAGACCTTTCGCGCGGCCATGGAGCGGGTGCAGCGGGCGCTCGAGGAGCGCGGCGCCAGGGGCGAGACTGCACGGCGGGCCAATTTCACCTGCGCCCTGTGCCTTGCCTGGCCCGATGGCGAGACGCGCGTTTTCCTCGGCAAGGTGTTCGGCCACATCGTCTGGCCGCCGCGGGGCGAGAAGGGATTCGGCTACGATCCGATCTTCGTGCCGGAGGGCCGGCGCGAGACCTTCGCCGAGATGGAGCCTAAGGAAAAACACGCCATGTCCCACCGGGCGCAGGCCTTCGCGCTCTTCGTCGCGGCCTGTCTCGAGACACGCGACGCCAGCACATAGCGCATGGGTTCGACCGGCCTGGCAGGCCATGTGCGGCATGGCGGATTGGCCGATTGACCGCCGGCGGCGCTCCCCTATCCTGAGATCTCGCCGATGGATGACAGCACGGGATGGGAGGGTGCGCACATGGTCGACCCGGTGGCCGGACAGGCGGACCATTACGACAGTCTGGAGACACGCGACCCGGAGCTGCGCGAGGCCTCGCAATTCTCGCTTCTGCCCGACTTGATCGCCCATGCCATCGCCCGGGCGCCGGGTTGGGCCCGGCATCTCGACGGCATCGACCCCAGGGCCGTCACCTCGCGCGAGGCCCTCGCCAGGCTCCCGGTCCTGCGCAAGTCCAGCCTGATCGAAGCCCAGGCCGCCGACCCGCCCCTTGGCGGCTTCGCTGCGGCGGCACCGTCCGAGCTCGGCCGGCTTTTCATGTCGCCCGGGCCGATCTTCGAGCCCGAGGGGCGGGGGCGCGACTGGTGGCGCTCGGCGCGGGCCCTGTTCGCGGCGGGGTTTCGCGGGGATGACGTCGTGCTCAACGCCTTTGCGTATCACCTCACCCCGGGGGGATGGATTCTCGATGCGGGGCTGCGTGCCCTGGGCGCCACGGTCGTGCCTGCGGGCACGGCGGAGATGGAGCAGCAATTGGTGGCGCTCTCGCATTTGCGGCCCACGGGCTATGTGGGCGTGCCGGACACCCTCAAGATCCTTCTCGACAAGGCCGCCGATGCGGGTCGCGATGCAGGCTCGCTGCAAAAGGCCCTCGTCTCCGGCGGAGCCCTCTTCCCCTCTCTCAGGGCCGAATATGCCGAGCGGGGCATCGCCTGCCTGCAATGCTATGCCACGGCCGATCTGGGCGTGATCGCCTATGAGTCGCGCACCGAGGCGGGGCCCTGCGAGGGCATGATCGTGGATGAGGGGGCGATCGTCGAGATCGTGCGGCCGGGAACCGGCGATCCTGTCCCGGAAGGCGAGGTCGGCGAGGTTGTCGTGACCACCTTCAATCGGGACTATCCCATGATCCGGCTGGCAACGGGCGACCTCTCCGCCATACTGGCGGGCCGAAGCCCCTGCGGGCGGACGAACATGCGCATCAAGGGATGGCTTGGGCGTGCCGATCAGACGACCAAGATCAAGGGCATGTTCGTGCATCCCGAGCAGATCGCCGCGGTGGCCAGGGCGCATCCCGAGCTCGGCCGCCTGCGCCTCGTGGTCAGGCGCGAGGGCGAGCGGGACGTGATGGTGCTCAAGGCCGAGGCGGAGCATTCGGACCTGGCGCTTGCCGGCCGCATTGCCGAGACCCTCAAGGCCGAGACCAAGCTCTCGGGCGAGGTGCAGCTCGTCACGCCCGGAACGCTTCCCAATGACGGCAAGGTGATCGCGGACGAGCGCAGCTATGAGGCATAGGCGGTCATGCGGCGCACGGAGGGTGCCATCCTCTGAAAGGCGGCTGGCCAGTCGGAGAGGCCGGCAGGGAAAGGGCTCCCGCAGCGGCGGCAACCGATGTATGGTCGCGGCCGTATATCCCATGTGAAGGAGCCGGGGCGCAGCGCGCGGCCTTCCGGCACGAGGCGTTTTCGAGCCGCAGCACCCTGCGGCCATTGCGAGGCATGCTGTCGATGATCTTCCTCAGGATTTTCGGAACCTGGTTCCTGCTCGTCGCCGTCATTGCCCTCGTCTATGACGGCACGCGCACCCTGGCGTCGAGCGACGGGCT
>JALUTE010000525.1 GCA_027058255.1 Methyloligella sp.
GCCCTATTTCGAGGAGTTCCACGACATTCGCTATACGGGCGGGGCCATCAAGGCGGCTGTCGAGCTCTCGGCGAAATACATTCACGACCGCAAGCTGCCGGACAAGGCCATCGACGTGATCGACGAGACCGGCGCCAGCCAGATGCTGATTCCCGAAGCGCGGCGCAAGAAGACCATCGGCGTCAAGGAGATCGAGGCGACCATTGCCACCATGGCCCGCATTCCGCCGAAGACCCTCACCCGTTCGGATGCGGAGGTTCTGGTCAATCTGGAGCGCGACCTGAAGCGCGTCGTCTTCGGACAGGATCAGGCCATCGACGCGCTCGCATCGGCCATCAAGCTCTCGCGCGCCGGCCTGCGCGAGCCGGAAAAGCCCATCGGCTGCTATCTCTTCTCCGGGCCCACGGGCGTCGGCAAGACCGAGGTCGCCCGCCAGCTCGCCTCCATCATGGGCGTGGAGCTGCTGCGCTTCGACATGTCGGAATACATGGAGAAGCACACCGTCTCGCGGCTCATCGGCGCGCCGCCCGGCTATGTGGGCTTCGACCAGGGCGGCTTGCTCACCGACGGCGTCGACCAGCACCCGCATTGCGTGCTCCTGCTCGACGAGATCGAGAAGGCGCATCCCGATCTCTTCAACATCCTTCTCCAGGTGATGGATCACGGCAAGCTCACCGACCACAACGGCAAGAGCATCGACTTCCGGAACGTCATCCTGATCATGACCACCAATGCGGGGGCCGCGGACCTCGCCAAGGCGCCGATCGGCTTCAATCGCGCGCGCCGCGAAGGCGATGACGAGGAGGCGATCAACAAGCTGTTCACGCCCGAGTTCCGCAACCGGCTGGATGCGACGGTGGCCTTCGCGCCCCTGCCGCCCGAGGTGATCGCCAAGGTGGTGGAGAAGTTCGTCTTCCAGCTCGAGGCCCAGCTCGCGGACCGGGGCGTTGCCATCGAGCTCACCGACGAGGCGAATGCCTGGCTTGCCGAGCGCGGCTATGACGAGAAGTTCGGCGCCCGGCCGCTCGCCCGGGTCATCCAGGAGCACATCAAGAAGCCGCTCGCCGACGAGCTGCTTTTCGGCCGCCTGGGCCAGGGCGGGACGGTCCGCGTGGTGGTGGCGGAGAAGGGCGGGGAGAAGGTCCTCGACTTCGAATACGTCCCGCCCGATGCAGCGGCGAAGCCCGGAGCGGCCAAGCGCGGCAAGGCCAGGGCGAAGGCGAAACCCAAGGCGCTCGCCTCGGCCCGGAGCACGCGCAAGGCTCTGCCCGGCCCCGGAAAGGGCGCGGCCAGGGGCAAGGGCGGCAAGGGCGGCAAGAAGGGGCCGAAGGGCAAGGGGCCGAGCCCGGTTCCGACTCTGCCTCTTGCAAGCGACGACTGAACGTGGCAGCGGTCGGCGCCCGAGCAGGGCGGCGATCGGTATGGAACGGGCCGGCCATCGGCACCGCGCTCGTCGGCGGCGCGGTCGGGCGCGGCGTCAGCCCTTGACCCGCACATAGGAGCCCGGCGCATCCTCGATCACCCGAAGCGGTCCGTCACCGGGGTGGCGCGCAGGGACCCGCTTGCCCGAATGGCGCGCGAGCCAGGCCGCCCAGTCCGGCCACCAGGAGCCGGCATGCTCCTCGGCGGTCTCGAGCCAGTTCTCCAGGCTCGTCGCAGTCTCTTGCGAGGTCCAGTACTGATACTTGTTCTTGGCGGGCGGGTTGATGACACCCGCGATGTGGCCGGAGCCCGCGAGCACGAACCGCACCGGCCCGCCGAGCAGCCGCGCGCCCTTGAAGACGGATTTGGCGGGGGCGATGTGATCCTCCCGCGTTGCGAGCTCATAGACCGGAATGTCGACCCGCCCGAGGTCGAGCCGCTCGCCGGCGATCTCCATCTCGCCCTTGGCGAGCTGGTTCTCCTTGTAGAAGGCGCGCAGATAGAAGCTGTGGTTCGCCGCCGGCATGCGGGTGGAGTCCTGGTTCCAGTACAGGAGATCGAAGGGGAAGGGCCGCTTGCCGAGCAGGTAGTTGTTGACGATGTAGGGCCAGATGAGATCGCGCGGGCGCAGCATGTTGAACACCGTCGCCATGCGCGATCCGTCGAGATAGCCGCGCTCCGCCATCATCTCCTCGAGCGCCGTGAGCTGGGCATCGTCGATGAAGACCAGAAGGTCGCCCGCCTCGGAGAAGTCGAGCTGCGCAGCCAGGAAG
>JALUTE010000526.1 GCA_027058255.1 Methyloligella sp.
CCGGGGCAGGTTGAGCTCTTCGGGCCGGGAGCCGGCCTTGCGGCGCGTTGCCATGATCGACGTCTCCTCCGCACCGCCGGCGCGCGGAGGCCGTGGCGCGGCGCGGATTGTCCGCGGCACCGCCCGAGGCGTCAAGCTGGCTGGCCTGGATGCACGACGCCCCGGCTCCGGGGCCGGGGCGCGCATGGAAAAGGGCGCTGCGGGCGCCGCAAGCCCTTCCGCACTACCGGGCACTGCCGGAGGCGCTCTCCTTCAAGGCAGCGATCAGCGCCCGGTCGGCCTCGGCATCCGGATGATCCGGCTGAGCCTCGACGAACCGCTCCAGCAAGGCGACCGCCTCGTCGACCTTGCCTTCCTTCAGAAGCAGGTAGCCACGCAGGCGGTACACGAGGGTCAGCGACGGATCCTTGGCCTCCGCACGTGCGAGCATGTCCTTCGCCGCCTCGTACTCGTCGCGGTTGTAGAGCGCGACCGCCTCGTTGTAGAGCGCCTTGGCAACTTCCTCGTCGGCCCCCGGAGCGCGCGAAAGCACGGCAAGCGCCTGCTCCCGCTGACCCATCTCGTCGAGGAGCGCGTAGATCTGGAAATACGCGTTGAGGTAGGACGGGTCCTGCTCGATCACCTTCTCGAAGGCCTTGATCGCGTCCTCGCGCCGACCGGCGTCGCGCAGAGCCACGCCCCGGTTGATCAGCAGGGGCAGGTCATCGCTGGCGGTTTCCAGCTCGCGACCGAAGGCCTCGGCTGCCTCGGCAAACATCGCCCGGATCGTCTCGCTGTCCTCCGTGCCCTCCTTCCTCGCCGCCTGAGCCTGCCTGAGCAGGGCCAGACCGAGAGCACCGAAGACGCCCGGCTGATCGGGGGTCAGCTCGGCGGCGCGGCGCAGCACCTCCGACGCCTCCCGGGGCCGCCCGAGATCCGTCAGCGCGACGCCGCGGACGTAGAGCACCGGACCGATGTCAGGATCCTTCTCGAGCACCGTGTCGCTCAGGTCGACCACCTTCTGCATCTCGCCCGCGGAGAACGCCTCGCGCAGTTCGGCGAGAGGCCCCTTCATCTCCCTGAAGATCATCGCCTGCTTGAGTTTCCGCCGGACGGATGGGTCAGCAGCCGTCAGCTCGATCCGGGCATTGCCGCCCGCGATCAGACGGACCGGCGGCAGGCCTTCGTCCGGATCGGCGTCACTCTGCTGTTCGAGCAGCATCGCGCCCGACTTGTCCCGGATGATCACGTGGATCGACCTGAGGAAGTACTCGTCGCCGAGAAGCGAGATGCGGTATGTGCCCGCTGGAAAGAAGCTGTGGCGGAACTTGCCGCTCTTTCCGACCTTCATTTCGCGCCGCAGCTCGGTCGTCCCGGCATCCGCCGGCTCGAAGACGAGCACCTGCCTGCCGAGCGGGGTGCCGTCCTCGAGCTTGAGCTCGCCCTGCACCCGCGTCGGGTGAATCTGCGCATGGACGGTGCCCACGAACGTGCACAGCACCAGTCCGGAAAGCGCCACCACGATCGCACCTCGCAGCGCCCTGCGCGCGGAAGGGCCGGCACTTCGTTCGCAACTCACTGGAGATCCTCCGTTTCGTGTCCGCTGGCTCGTTCCTGCCGGCGGGGTGCCCGTACGGCGCATTGGCACCTGTTCGCTGGCCTCGATTCTAGCGGCGCCCGGACCGCGGAGCCAGTTCGCACGGCCGCGCAACGCCGGAAGGTTTCACGAGCCCCTGTGATTGAGCAGGAAGCGCAGGACGATCGTGTCATCGAGTTCCGGTGCCTTGAACAGCAGTTCGTAGCGCTGCTTGCCTTCACTCTCCGGAGGGTACGGAAAATATATGAACCCGTAGGTCCACGAGTATCGCGGCAGGTAGACCGGCGAGCGCTCCACCGGATCCGCGTAGCCCGGCGTGAAGTTGCTGCGAACGTACTCGTAGCTCTGGAAACGATCGAGCAGCACCGGAAGCATCTCGCCCAGGCGCCGGTCGAGATCGACGCTGTAGCCGGCGTCGCGCAGTTCCTCCGGATCGACCGCAGGGTACTGCCGCCCCTGGCTGTCCAGCAGCGTGAATGATTCACGCGAGACCGTCAGGCTCTCGAGGCCGTTGTTGGCCACGGCAAACTCGAGCCCCATGTAGTTGCTGTCCCGGCGGACGAACGCGGGGCGCGTGCCCACGACGAGGGTGACCTGCTCGCCGTGCTCGATG
>JALUTE010000527.1 GCA_027058255.1 Methyloligella sp.
CTTGCGCTTCCGGGCTGGCCGGCGCCCCTGGTGTCGCCGCTGCCGGTTGCGGGGCAGCCGTAGCTGGCTCAGTGGGTTCGGCCGGCGCCCCAGGAGAAGCTGGCATTTCCGCGAGAGGGGGAACCACTTCCAGCGGAGGCTCTGCGGTGTAGGCCGGCTCTGTTTCTGCTACGGAGGGTGCCGCAGAGGGCACCAGCGGTGCCTCATTTGAAAAAGCCGGTCCTGGCTCGCCAGGCGTGGGTTCTGTTGGTGCGTCCTCCGGCAGGGCCTCTGCCTCAGGATCGAATAGCCGGGCGCGATCGCATAGGACCTGGGCACGATCATTGCGCACGTCGACTTTGCCTTGCAGGATGATCAGGTTGTCTTCTTGCCAGATCTCTTTGGTTTGTTTCCAGAGCCGCGGAAAGACGGTCACTTCCACGCTGCCCTGCAGGTCTTCCAGTTGGACGAAGGCCATGGGGTCCCCTTTACGGGTGGTGATCTCGCGCACGGAGCTGACCATGCCGGCCAGGGTGACCTGATGGCCGGCCATGGAAGTGTCCACTTCACCGCAGCGGGCCGTGACCTGCTGGTCGAGGGCGTGGAGCATCCGGTGCAACGGGTGTTCCGAGAGGTAGAGGCCGGTCAGCTCTTTTTCCCAGCCCAGTTGTACCTTGAGCGGTGTTTCGGGTACCTGGGGCAGTGGATCGAAAATGGACCCCTCGAGGGCGGCAGACATCTCGCCGCCGAACATGGAGAGCTGGCCCACTTCTGCGGCCTGGTGCACCTTTTGGCTCACCCCCAGCATCCGCTCGATCAACCGGATGGGAACGGGAGCCCCGGCCGAAATCACGCGCCGCAGACATGGAATCGTCTGCTCGTTCTGTTCGCAGTGGCGACTGATCCGGTTCCACATAGCGGGCGAACCGAATGCCTGAGTGACGCCATGGTCGCGGATCGCCCGAAGAATCTTTTCCGGGTCGACGCGGGCCGGACGCGTCGGGTCCATATCCGGGATGATCGTGGTGACGCCCATGGCGACATCGAACAAAGAAAAAAGTGGAAACGCGGACAGACTGACTTCGCCCGGCTGAATGTGGAAGAACTCGCGCAACAGATCGACTTGAGCGTCAAAGATGCTATGCAGATACAGAACCCCCTTCGGCGGGCCGGTACTGCCGCTGGTGAAAATGATCGCTGCCGGGTCATCCGGTCGCGTTCGCGCTGACTGGTACGACGTCCAAGCCTCGCCCAGCAGTTGCTCGTACGTCACGCCGCCCCAGCCCCACCGCCGTCCGCCCACCGTGACGTTCACTCTCGCTTGAGGGAACCGGCGACGCGAGACCACACGAACGGCGTGCACCAACGGGATCGCCACAAACCCATCCGGTTCGACCTCCTCGAGACACCGAAACACGTTGCTCCGTCCCATGCCCGGATCAATCAGCACGATCACGACTCCGGCCTTGAACAGGGCGAACGTGAGCGTCACGAACTCGAGGCTGGGCCGGACCATCAACACCAGACGCCTGCCCGGTTCGACTCCTAAGCGGCTCAGTCCGCGCGCCAGCCGGTCCGTTTCTGTATCCAGTTGTTCGAAGGTGAGCTGCGCGTAGGCCACTCGTCCGGTGCGGTCCCGGCCGACCGGACACACCACGGCTCGCTGGTGAGGATAACGACGAGCCACCTCCCGCAGCCGCTCGGCAATGTTCAACGACTCAGACATGCTCTTCCGCTCGAATCAGTATCTCCCCGCGCCCGCCCTCCAGCCGGTCGCCACAATAACGGTCGTACGGGGCTTCGAAACAGTCCCGTGGCAGCTCGAACCCGATCCGGATCAAAAGCCGCAAGTAGACCCGCAAAAACACCGGGCGGTACCGGCAGGCCCAACGAAACGTCACCAGCGGTTCATGGGCCGGAGGATCGAAAAGGACAATCGAACCACGTCGCATCCCGGCCCCGGCCCGGCCTCCGACCGGACCGAACAGCAGCAGCGACCCGGCTCGCATCGCGTAGCCGACCGCCTCTCCCGTTCGGCCTCGCACCGCGATCAGCCCCCGACGCATTCCTCGTCCCAGCTCGTCGCCGGCATCGCCCTCGATCAGGATTTCGCCGCCATTCATGCCGCTGGAGCCGCCTCGATAAACCGCACCAACCAAATGCCCGGCTCGGCCTTCCACGCGGATGCGGCCCCCGTGCATCTCTGCTC
>JALUTE010000528.1 GCA_027058255.1 Methyloligella sp.
CGTGCAGGGGGCGGCCGAGCTTCTGCCGGGCCTCCTCCACGTCCTCCTCCACATGGGTGGTGATGCCCTTGACCAGGGCATGCTCCAGCCGCTTCTCCACCGGCCAGCTCCGCCAGGCGGTGTCCTCCTCCTGTCTGACCCCGCCCTTGCCGCGCCAGCGCTCCGCCGCCTCGAGCAGCCGGTCCGTCGCATCCGGGCGGCGATTGAGGATCACGTCCTCGACGAGATCGCGCAGCTCCGGCTCGATCTCGTCATAGATGGCGAGCTGGCCCGCATTGACGATGCCCATGTCGAGCCCGGCGCGGATGGCGTGGTAGAGAAACACCGAATGCATGGCCTCGCGCACCGGCGTGTTGCCGCGAAAGGCGAAGGAGAGGTTGGAGATGCCGCCCGAGACATGGGCATGCGGCAGCTCGGCCTTGATGCGCCTGACCGCCTCGATGAACTCGACGGCGTAATTGTCATGCTCGGCCATGCCCGTGGCGACGGCGAACACATTGGGGTCGAAAATGATGTCCTCGGGCGGAAAGCCGACCTTCCGTGTCAGGAGGTCGTAGGCCCGCTTGCAGATGGCGAATTTGCGCGCGGCCGTGTCCGCCTGGCCCTGCTCGTCGAAGGCCATGACCACGGTTGCCGCGCCATAGCGCAGGATTTTCTCCGCCTGCTCCAGGAACGGGCCCTCCCCCTCCTTCAGGCTGATGGAGTTGACGATGGCCTTGCCCTGGACGCATTTGAGGCCCGCCTCGATCACCGACCACTTGGAGCTGTCGATCATCACAGGCACCCGGGCGATGTCCGGCTCGGAGGCGATCAGGTTGAGGAAGGTGACCATGGCCCGCTCGCTGTCGAGCAGGCCCTCGTCCATGTTGACGTCGATGATCTGGGCGCCGTTCTCCACCTGCTTGCGCGCAATGGCGAGCGCCGCCTCGTAGTCGCCCGCCTCGATCAGCTTGCGAAAGCGGGCCGAGCCGGTGACATTGGTGCGCTCACCGATATTGATGAAGCCGGTTGCGGCGGATGATGCCGCGCTGGCGGGCATGGGCGTGGTCACGGGTCTTGGTGCTCCTCGAAGTTGAACTGCTGGTGCTGGAGCCCCCGAACCCGCGCAATGGTGTGGAAATCCCGATCATTGTGCAGAAGCGTTAAGCCGTTCTCCAGAGCGAGCTGCGCGATGCAGCAGTCCACGACGCTGCGCACCGTCAGTCCGCGCCGACGAAGGTCGAAGAATATGCGTGCCGCCCCGGACCAGGAATGCCGGTTCGGGGCCACGATCTCGATCGTGCGAAGATAGCCATGAATGGCGTCCCAATCCGCCACGTCGCGAGCCCCCATCAACAGTTCGAGCTCCGTAAAGGTGGATGTGCACAGGTCACGCTCTTCGCACTCGGACAGCAAACGGGCGACCTTTTGCCCGCTCCGGTCCCGCAGCACGTCAACCAGAACCGTCGTGTCAATCAGGATCATAGCGACTGAACCGAAGCTTGCGAGGATCGAAACCTTCGTAGAACCGCACCTTTCCAACAAGTTCGGTCAAACTCACCGCAGTCGTCTCCCGCGAAGACGCAGTGTCACCGCGCCCCCCAGCATTCCTTCCGCTCTGCCGGCCAAGCAAGACCTTTAGCGCTGCCTCGACAGCCTCCTCGCTGCTCGCCGCGCCGGTGAGCTTGCGCGCCTCCTCGAGGAGCGCCTCGTCCGCCTCGACCAGAACCTTGCCCATCGCTGCTCTCACAATCCTTCGATCACCGATTTGAGGAGACCCTGCACCTCGGTCGCGATGGCGGCGAGCGCCGGGTTCTCGATGGCCTGCATGGAGGCCATGGGATCGACGGCGGAGACCTCCACCTTGCCGTCCTCGCGCTGCTGCACCAGGACGTTGCAGGGCAGCATGGTGCCGATCTTGTCCTCCGCCTGCAGCGCCTTGTAGGCAAAGCCCGGATTGCAGGCACCCAGAATCACATAGGGGCGGAAGTCCACGTCGATCTTCTTCTTCAGCGTCGCCTTGACGTCGATGGTGGTGAGCACGCCGAAGCCCTTCTCCTTCAGCGCCTCGGTGACCTTGTCGATCGCCTGGTCGAACGGCATGTCGACCGTCTTGGTGAAGTGGTAGCTCATGATCGGATCTCCTTGGGTGACATGGCGCCGGGCCCGGCCCGACAAGGGCCTGCGCATCGCCCTGCCGGCCGATCGCAGGGCATGGTGGGCCCGGCAGGACTCGAACCTGCAACCAGACGGTTATGAGCCGTCGGCTCTAACCAATTGAGCTACGGGCCCGAACCCGACCGCATTGTGCACGGAATGGCCCCCTATAGCAGAGTTTACCCTGAGTGCGAAACATCGCGTTTGCTCCGCCCGGGCGCGCGCAATGCACCTGTTCGCGCCCGATTATCATGCTATTTAGGGCGGGATGCGCCAGCCTTCCAGCGATCGCCAGGCGCACCGAACCGCGAGCGCGAAGGCTCGCCGGCGGAGCCGATGAGGACCGACATGACGCCCCGACAGACTGCCATCCTGCCCCTCGCCCTCCTCGTGGCGGCGCTCGCTCCCGTCTTTGCCGGCTCCGCCATGGCGGCCTCGGCCAAGCGGACCATCACCCTGTCCGCCACGGGCCGCGTGCTGGCGCGCCCGGACATGGCGCGCATCTCCACGGGCGTGGTGAGCGAGGCGAAGACCGCCCGCGAGGCGCTGGACGCCAACAGCCGGGCCATGGCGCGGGTGATCAAGGGCCTGAAGGCCCAGGACATTGCGGACGCGGACATGCGCACGAGCGACTTCCAGGTCCGGCCCAAATATCAGCACTATCGCGACGGGCGCCCGCGCGAGATCGTCGGCTACCAGGTCTCCAACACGGTGCATATTCGCGTGCGCGACCTCTCGAGGCTCGGGCAGATCCTCGACATGGTGGTGAGCCTCGGCTCCAACCAGATCGGCGGCATCGCATTCGAGGTCAAGAATGCGGAGAAGCTGCGCGACGAGGCACGCCGCAAGGCGGTCGAGACCGCCATCGCACGGGCCAGGCTCTATGCCAGGGCGGCAGGGGTGCGCCTCGGCAAGGTGCTGCGGATCGAGGAAGGCGGCGCAGCGCCCGTGCCGCGCCCCTTCGCGGAGCGCACGGCCATCGTCGCCAAGGCGGCGCCCCCCATCGAGGCTGGCAGTCAGACCATCGAGGCGCATGTGACCATGACCTGGTCCCTGCGTTGACGCGGTCCCTGCGCCCCTGATGGAGCGCGCATGAAGCAAGAGGACCGAGCGAGGACCATGGCACCCGACGATCTGGGACAGTGGGACGTGGTGCGGCTCGCGGGCAAGCAGGGCCCGTCAGCGCCCGCCGGCACCGAGGCCCTCGCCCTGGTGGTCTCCACGCGCTGGGTGCGCGAGAAGGCCGGCGTCGTGTGGACCGTCGCCATAGATCCCCTGGACAGCCCGGCCGCGAGAGCCCGCACGGCCTATGACGTCAAGCTCTTCTCGCCCAGGGCGGCCGGGCTCAAGGGGCCGGCCATTGTCCGCGCCGGCGCCATCTCCACCCTCCGGCCGGACCGGATTGCCGAACGGCTCGGCACGATCACCGACTTCGACTCCGAGAATGTCGAGCTCAAGATCTTCGAATGCCTCGGCTGGACCACGGCCAAGCGTTCATGACCGTCTCCTGCACGCCAACACCTCCTGCCAGATGCGCGTGAACCATTTTCCCCTCCCGGGCGACAAACAAGCATTAACTCCGGTCTGCGATGATCATGCCGGGTTGGCACTGGAGGGCAAGAATGCAGCATCTGACGGTCGATGACCGCGACCATGTTTCGGTGAGCACGTTGGGCGCGCGCACGCGCACGGACTGGCGCACGTCGGCCGTTCTGTCTCTGGCCATCTTTCTCGCCCTGCTCGTGATCGCGCGCCTGACCGGCCTCGCGCTTGCGGACAGGCTCGCGCCCGGCGAGGCCGTCACCCTCGTCAACATGCTGGCGCTCACCGTGCTCGTCTGGCCCGTGGCCGGGCTCGCCCTTCGCTGTCTTGCCGCGCGGAGGGGCCGGCAGTGCTGGGGCGCTCTGCTCTATCCGCCGGCCGTTGTGGCCTTCATGGTCGTATCCTTCGGAAAGCCTGTTGCGCTGCCTGAGCTGCCCGCCGCTCTGGAGCTCGCGCCAACGGTGCTGATCGCCGTCATCACCGCCTGGCTCGCACAGGCGCTCGGCACGGTGCTCGCACGTCCCGCGGCGCCGGCCGGAGCGCTCGACCTCGAGCAGACCGGAACGCCCGCCTCGGGCTGAGGTGCCGAGCCGGGCGGAGCGCAGCCTCCATGCCCCCTTGGCAGCGCGGGGAAAACCCGTAAGCTGCGCGGCCATGTCCACCGATGCCAATGACATACCCGCCCGACCGCAGGCCGCACCGTCCACGGGCGCCTCGGGCACCGGCCGGGTCGACCCGCTCGCTTTTGCGCAGGCCCTCATCCGCTGCCCGAGCGTGACGCCCGAGGAAGGCGGAGCGCTCGACTGGCTGGAGGCGCGGCTTGCGGGTGCCGGCTTTCGCTGCCACCGCCTGCCCTTCTCCGCCCCCGGCACGCCGGACGTGGACAATCTGTTCGCCCGCATCGGCGCGGGGGCGCCGCATCTCTGCTTCGCCGGGCACACGGACGTGGTACCGCCGGGGGATGAGCGGGCCTGGACGCATCCGCCCTTCGCCGCCGAGGTGGCGGATGGCGTGCTCTTCGGCCGCGGTGCGGTGGACATGAAGGGGGCCATCGCGTGCTTCCTCGCCGCCACGCTGCGCCATCTCGCGCAGTGCCCGGAAGGGGTGCCCAAGGGCTCGATCAGCTTTCTCATCACTGGCGACGAGGAGGGTCCCGCCATCAACGGCACCGCCAAGGTGCTCGACTGGATGGCGCGGGAGGGCGAGATCCCGGACCACTGCCTGGTGGGCGAGCCGACGAACCCGAAAGCGCTTGGCGAGGAGATCAAGATCGGCCGGCGCGGCAGCCTTCGTGCCGAGCTCACGCTGACGGGCAGGCAGGGCCATGTGGCCTATCCCCATCTCGCGCGCAATCCCATCCCCGCCATGCTCGCCATTCTCGACGCCTTCCTCGCCGAGCCTCTGGATGCAGGCAGCGCCCATTTCGACCCCTCCCATCTGGAGATCACCTCCATCGACGTCGGCAACCGGACAGCGAACGTCATTCCGGCCGAGGTGCGCGCCGCCATCGCCATCCGCTACAACGACCGCCACAGGCGCGCCGACCTCGAGACCATGCTGCGCGAGAAGGCTCGCCAAGCCCTGCAAACCGTCGAAGGCGGCGATGGGCTCGCCATGGACCTGCGCTTCACGGGCCATGGCGACGCGTTCCTCACCACGCCGGGCCGCTTCGCCGACACCCTCGCCGAGGCGGTCCAGGCGGTCACGGGGCGCGTGCCGGCCCTCACCACCTCGGGCGGCACGTCGGATGCGCGCTTCATCCGCAAGCATTGCCCGGTGATCGAGTTCGGCCTGGTGAACGAGACCATCCACGCCGTCGACGAGCGCACGCCCGTCACGGACCTTGCGGCGCTCACCGACATCTATGCCCGCTTTCTCGATGGCTATTTCGCCGCCTTCTCGGAGGGGCGGCCGGCCTCGCCGCCCTCCTCCGCCATCTCCGCCGGATAATCGACGCGCATGAGATAGAGCCCGCAGGCTGGCGCCACCGGGCCGCAGCGGGCCCGGTCCCGCGCAGCAAGGGCTGCAGCCACATCGTCGGCGCTCCATTTGCCCTCGCCCACCAGCGCCAGCGTGCCGACCATGGAGCGCACCTGATTGTGCAGGAAGGAGCGCGCCGCGGCGCGGATCTCGATCGCCTCGCCGATGCGGCGCACCTCCAGCCGGTCCAGGGTCTTGAGGGGTGAGGCGGCCTGGCAGTGGGCGGCCCGGAAGGTGGTGAAATCGTGCCGGCCCACGAGGCGCTGGGCGGCCTGGTGCATGGCATCGGCATCGAGCGGGCGGGAGAGGCGCCACGCCCGGTTGCGCTCCAGCGCGAGGGGGGCGCGCCGGTTGCATATGCGGTAGAGATAGTGACGCCGGATCGCCGAGCGGCGGGCATCGAAATCGTCCCCCACCCGCGCACAGGCCAGCACCGCCACGGGATCGGGCCGCAGATGGTGGTTGAGGGCATCGCGCACCGTCTCCGCCGGCCAGTCGCGGGCAAGATCGAAATGCGCCACCTGCCCGCGCGCATGCACGCCCGCATCGGTGCGCCCGGCGCCGCGCGGCAGGACATGCGCGCCGCAGAATGCCGCGATGGCCTGGCCCAGCCGCGCCTGCACGCCGAGCCCGTTCGCCTGGGCCTGCCAGCCCACGAAGGGCGTACCGTCATATTCGATGGTGATGCAATAGCGAGGCATGAGGCGGCCCTTTCAGGCAAGGCGCGTGCCCGGCGGGAGGGACAACCCCCTCAGGAACGCCTCGGCGGCAACGGGACGCTTGCCGGCGCGCTGGACCTCGAGGAGCCGCACCGCCCCCTCGCCGCAGGCAATGGTGAGCCGGTCGTCCAGCACCTCGCCGGGCACCGCCGCCTTGCCTGCTCCGGGCCGCCCCGCCTCGGCCACCTCGCTGCGCAGAACCTTGACACGCTCGGCGCGGCCACCCTCACGCCGCGGCACCTCGAACCAGGCGCCGGGGAAGGGCGAGAGCGCGCGGATATGATCGTGCACGGCGCGCGCGGGGCGCGAGAAGTCGATCCGCGTCTCGGCCTTCTCGATCTTGCGCGCATAGGTGACGCCCTCGCGCGCCTGGGGCCGGCAGTCGAGCCGCCCCGCCTCGAGATGCGCCAGCGCCTCCACCATCAGCCGGGCGCCGCGCTCTGCCAGAATGTCGTGCAGCTCGCCCGCCGTCATGGTCTCGGGGATCGGCACCCGCTCCTCGGCGCATATGGGGCCCGTATCGAGCCCTTCCTCCATGCGCATGACGGCGATGCCCGTCTCCCGGTCGCCCGCCATGATCGCCCGCTGGATGGGCGCCGCTCCCCGCCAGCGTGGCAAGAGCGAGGCATGCAGGTTGAAACAGCCCTCGCGGGGGGCCTCCAGCACGGCGCGCGGCAGGATGAGCCCATAGGCGACCACGAGCCCGACATCCGCGCCGAGCGCCGCAATCGTCTCCTGTATCTCGGCACCCTTCAGGCTTTTCGGGGTCATGATGCGCAAACCCGCCTGCT
>JALUTE010000529.1 GCA_027058255.1 Methyloligella sp.
CCCGCGCCCAGGCGAGCCAGGGCGTATCGTCGCCGGGCTCCAGGGCGTCCTCGAGGCCGAGGCCCGCGAGCAGGGTGGCAAGGCGCATCAGCCAGCGCGAGGGCACGCTTGGCACCCCGTCCACCTTGGCCGCGCGGGTGAGATAGACCTCGCGCCCGGCGAAAAGCTGGCAGAAATCGTGCGCGGCAAGGCCGATGCGCGCCTCGGGCGCCGAGAGGCCGAGCCTTGCCCGCATGGGCCGGCTGAGCCAGGGGTCGGGCTCGGCGATGCGCGGCCAGACGCCCTCGTTGAGGCCGCCGAGCACGAGCACATCCGCGCTCAGGAGGCGCGCCTCGCGCGGGCCCCAGATGAAGAGCCGCGGGTGCAGCGGCTGGCCGAGGCGCACCACCTCCCGCGCCACCAGAGCGCGGTAGAAGCCGGGGTAGTCCTCGGCGGCGAGCTCCGGATGGCGAATGGTCTCGTCCATGAGGCCGGCGAAGAAGGCGGAGGCCGCCTCGCCCCCGGGGCCCGCCCAAAGCCCATCGCTTGCCCCCGCCTCGTCCGCGGCGAGGGCCTCGGCCACAGCTACGTGGGCGGCGGCGAAGGCCCGCAGGGGATGGCGCAGGGCCGCATGCTTGCTCGCAGCATCCTCGCCCGCCAGCGCCATGAGCGGTACATAGGCGTCCTTCAGCCGGGCGACGAGATCGCGCGCGGCCTCGAGCCTGAGGGTGCGCGCCCGGCGAATGGCGGGATGGGGCGCCCGCTCGTCCCGCGCCGCCGCGATGCCCTCCAGCGATTCGGCGAGCCCTTCGAGGCCGCGCCCCAGATAGGGCGTGCGAAAGAGGGCAAGATCGAGCGCGCGGGCGGCGCCGCGCACGGTGCCGGGGGCAAGGCCAAGACGGGTCAAGGGATGATTGAGCAGCGCCACCACGCTGCGGGGGCTGAAATCCTCCTCGAAGGCGCTCACCACGAGATCGAGAAAGGCGCCCGGTGCCGTCTTGGCGAAGGGGCGTCCGGCGGAATCGTCCACATGCAGCCCCCAGCAGGCGAGGCGCGCGGCGACCCGGCGCGCCAGCACCCGGTCGGGCGTGACCAGCGCGGCCGTCCTGTCCGGGCTCTCCACGGCCCGGCGGAGAATGAGGGCGATGGCCTCCGCCTCGTCCTGGGCGGTGGGGGCATCGAGGCGGGTGACGCCCGCAAGAGCCTGGCGGATGGCCTCGCGGGGCGCGCCGTGCACGAAGGCGGGCCAGAGCGGGGTGGTCTCGGCCGGGCGCATGGCCTCGGAGAGCAGCTGCGCGCGCGCCTCCGCCGGCCCGTCCGGCTCGGCGCCGGGCAGGGGGCGCACGGCGCTGCGCGCAATGGCGAGCTCATCCAGAAGCCGTGCCATGCCGTGTTGCGGATGCTCGGGATGCTCGGTTGCGAGGGCCTGCCAGCTTTGCTCATCCAGATGGCGGTCGAGCCCGGGCAGCACCAGGGCGCCCCGGGGATGGCCGACCACGGCCTCGATGATCGGGCGCATGATGGGCTGGCTCGCAGCGATGCCGGCGATGATCACCGGCCCGGCACCCTCCCCCTCGTCGGCGAGGCGCCGCGCCTCCTCGGCGAGCAGGCGGGCACGGCGGGCCACCGGCGAGAGCAGGCCGCGCTCGGCGAGATAGGCAGGCCACGTGTCGGTGATGATGGAGAGAAAGTCGAGGGTCTGCTGCCAATGGGCGGAAAGATCGGGCCGCACCAGGTCTGAGAGGCGCGAGAGGTCCGCCTGCTCGGCCTCGAGCGTGTCCATGAGATGGGCGAGCTCGGTGGCGAGATGCGCGGCCTGGGCGGGGGTGCCGGCCGGCCCCCCGCCGAGCGCCCCATCTGCGCCCTCGTCCGCGACCATGCGCGACCATTGCAGAACCAGAAGGCTCAGCACCAGGCGCCGCTCGATCTCGCCGACCGCAGGCGGAAGGGCGAGGGTGCGCGCGCCCTCGCTGCCGAGGGAGTCGGCCCTTGCGAGGCTCTGGAGAAGGCTCGCCTCCTCGTCGGCCTCGGCAAGGGGGCGGATGCGCGGCAGGAGGCTCGCCTCGCCGCCGCTCGCGCACAGAAAGGCCGCCGGCATGGCGCGGCAGGCGCGCCGTGTGGGCAGAAGCAGCGTGATCCGCGGCAGCTCCAGAGGGTCCGGCGCCGTGCCGCCCGGGCGTGGCAGATCGCCGGCGAGGATGGCGCGCGCGACACTGTCGAGGAAGGGCCGCCCGGGCGGAACGGTGAAGACGTTGCCGCCCGCTCCCCCGCTCCTTTCGGCGGCGGTATCGGCCATGCGCGCCTCGCCTCCTTGCCTCTCGCCGCCCGGCCGCTCGCCATCTCGCCCTTGCCCCCGCTCAGCGCCTGGCATCGGCCATCACCCTTTCGGCGGCCGCGAGGGCATCGGGGCTGCCCACATGCATCCAGAGCCCCCCATGGCGCACGCCGAACAGCCGTCCCGCCCGGGCGGCCCGGTCCCAGAGCCGGTTGAGGGAGAAGGGGCCGGCCGGGGCGCCCGCGAACAGGCGCGGATGGGCAATGGAGACGCCGGCGAAGACGAGCGGCTCTCGCGGCTCTTGCACCTCTTGCGCCTCCGCGCCCGCGCGGGTGAGCCGCCCGGCCGCATCCTCGGGCGCATCGGCGGGCACGTCCATGACGAAATCCCCCCGGCCGGCATGGCCGAGCGCGGCACGCACCGGCGCGAGCAGCATCAGGCAGTCCATGGCATCGTCGTCCCAGGCGGCGATCATGCGCGCGAGGGTATCGGGCCCGCTCTCCGGCTCCAACCACACCGAATCCGAGTTGTGGACAAAAAAGGCATCCGGCCCGAGGAGGGGCAAGGCTTGGTGCACCCCGCCGCCGGTATCCAGCAAGTGCGCGCGCTCGTCCGATATGACGATGCGTGGCGGCGGCGGGCGGCGGGCGAGATGCGCCTCCAGCGCGTCGGCCAGATGGTGAACGTTCACCACGGCGCGCGCGACGCCCGCCCGCGCCAGCCCATCGAGCACATGGTCGATGAGCGCCCGCCCGGCGAGCCGCACGAGCGGCTTTGGCACCCGGTCCGTGAGCGGACGCATGCGCGTGCCGAGCCCGGCGCCGAGCACCATGGCGCTTTCCGGCCGATGGCTCATGCGACGCCCCCCGCATGGGGCGGCGTGCGCCGCAGGGCGGGCGGCAGATGGCGCGCATACCAGGCCCCGAGCGCGGCCAGCGCCGGATGGGCGAGATTGCGCTCGAGCGCCTGCCAGACCCGCGGCATGTGCGCGAGATAGGCGCGCTTGCCGTCGCGCAGGGCAAGGCGCGCGAAAATGCCCAGCACCTTGGTCGCCCTTTGCGCGCCGAGCACCGCATAGTCGCGCCGGAAGGCGGCCGCGTCGAAATCCGTCTCGCGGGCGCGCGCCTCGGCGCAATAGCGATCGAGCAGGGCGGTCTCCAGCGGGGGCGGCACGCTCACCCGCGCATCCTGCAGCAGCGAGACCAGGTCATAGGCGAGCGGCCCGCGAACCGCGTCCTGGAAATCCACGAGGCCGACCCGCGCAAGGCCCGCCCGGTCCGGGCGCCAGATGAGATTGGGGCTGTGATAGTCGCGCAGCACCCAGCCCTCGGGCGGCCGGCTCACGAGCGGCGCGAGCAGGTCTCTCCACAGGGCGAGAAACTCGTCCCGCGCATCGGGGCATGGCGGCGTGCCGGTGAGCAGCGCGACCGCCCAGTCCGTGAGCAGCGCCACCTCGATGAGGAAGGCATCGAGGTCATAGACGGGCAGGCGATAGCTCTCGCCCCCGGCGATGGGGATCGCCTCGGGCGGCGGGCTCGCGCGCACGTGCAGGAGCACCTCCACCGCCGCCTGCCAGAGCGCGGCCATGTCCGCGCCGCCCGCGAGGGCCGCGCGGAAGTCCTGCGGCCCGAGATCCTCGAGCAGGAGAAAGCCGCGCTTGAGGTCCGCCGCCAGCAGCGCCGGGGCGGCGAGGCCCATGTCGCGCAGCGCCCGGTCGACGGCCACGAAGGGGCGCACATCCTCGGCGAGATGGGCGATGGCGCTGTAGGGCTTGCCATCGCGGATCGGCGGGCCGTCCGGCTGGCGGGGCCAGTCCATGAGGATGGCCCGCTCGGGCGTGCCGCCGCCGCCCGCATTGTCTGGACCGTCCGGAGTGTCCATCCCGCCCGCCCGTGCAAGGCGCGCATAGCGGCGCGTCGAGGCATCGCCCTGCAGATGCGCGATCTGCGCCTCACCCCAGCCGGCCTCGTCGAGAAAGGCCCTGAGATGCGCCAGACGCTCGAGCCGCTCGGCCCACTCGCCCCGGCCCGTGAGCACGATCCGCCGCCCCTCCGCCGCCGCGCCCGTCTCATCCTCCGCTATCTCCGCAATGGCAATCTCGAGGCGCGTCTCGGGCAGGGCCGCCTCGGCGCGCTCCGGCCACTCGATCAGGCAGATCGCCTCGCCGAGCGCCTCGTCGAGGCCGATCTCGACCGTCTCCTCCTCGCCCGACAGGCGATAGAAATCAAAATGGCAGATACGCCCGCGCGCCGTCTCATAGGTCTGCAACAGCGAGAATGTGGGGCTCGGCACCTCGCCCTCGCGCCCGCCCGAGAGGGCATGGATGAGGAAACGCGCGAAGGTGGTCTTGCCGGCGCCGAGATCGCCCCGCAGCGCGATCACGTCGCCCGGCGCGAGGATGAGCGCAAGGGCCTCGGCAAGCCGGCGCATCGCGCCGAGATCGCCATGTTCGATCTCGTGGCGCGCCGGCGCCTGTGCGCTCTCGGCTGTGGTCCTGTCGTCCATGGCGCTCAGGCGTGGCTTTGGTGCGCCGCATTGCGATCGAGATGGCCGAGGCGGTCGAGGGCGCCCTGCAGGATGAAGGCGGCCGCCATCTTGTCGATCACGGCGCTGCGCCTCTTGCGGCTTGCATCGGCTTCGAGCAGGGTGCGCTCGGCGGCCACCGTGGAGAGCCGTTCGTCCCAGAAGAGCACCGGCAGATCGAAGCCCTCGACGCGCTCGAGATTGCGCAGAAAGGCGCGGGTGGACTGGGCGCGCGGCCCCTCCGTGCCGTCCATGTTGCGCGGCAGGCCGATGACGAGGCCCACCACGGCATGCTCCGCGATGATGCCGAGCAGGCGCGCCGCATCGGCGGCGAACCGGGTCCTGCGAATGGTCTCCAGGCTCGTGGCGATGGTCCGCCGCTCGTCCGAGAGGGCAAGGCCGATGGTGCGCGTGCCCACATCGAGGCCAAGCAGTCGGCCAGCCGCGGGCATCCGGGCGGCGAAGTCCCGCGGGGAAAGGTCGGGCGGCGGCGAGCGTTTTCGTCGGGTTCCGGTTGCGATGGGAGGGTCTCCGTCGGGGTCAGGGCCTCGCGCCCGCGGGCGGGCTCGGCATCGAGGCGAATGGTTCATTGTTGCACCGGGCCATGCGGCTATACTCGGCTTGCGTTCGAGAGGTTTCATATAGCCTGATCGGGGCGCGCGCGAGAAGGCCCGCGTCCCCGAGCCGGCGAGAAGGAGGGCATGCGCGATGAAGATCACCTGGCTCGGTCATTCCTGCTTTCGCATCGACACCGGCGCGAGCGGCATATTGATAGACCCCTTTCTCACCGGCAATCCCACCTTCGAGAAGACGGGCAGAAGCGTCGCCGAGGTGAGCGAGGGCGTCACCCATGTGCTGCTCACCCACGGCCATGACGACCATGTGGGCGATACGGTGGACATCTGCAAGCGCACGGGCGCAACGCTCGTCGCCGTCTTCGAGCTCGCCATGTATCTGAACGGCAAAGGGGTCGAGACGGTCGACCCCACCAATACGGGCGGCACGGTGGACCATGGCGACTTCACCGTGAGCTTCACGAGCGCGCTGCACTCCTCCGGCACCATCGTCGATGGGCGGATGGTCTATCTCGGCAATCCCTGCGGCCTCGTCGTCAAGGCGGAGGGGCGCAGCATCTACCACATGGGCGACACGGAGATCATGAGCGACATGGCCCTCATCAACGAGGTGCATGCGCCCGACATCGGCATCGTGCCCATTGGCGACCGCTTCACCATGGGCGCCGGGACGGCGGCGCTCGCCTGCAGGAAATATTTCGACTTCAAGACCATCATTCCCTGCCATTACGGCACCTTTCCCATCATCGACCAGACGCCGGACGCCTTCCTGAAGGAAGCGGCGGGGCTGAATGTGGTGGTGCCGGCGGTGGGCGAGGCCATGGAGCTGTGAGGCGCAGGGCGAAAGGCGCTGCGAGGGGAGGAAGCTCCGTGATGGCACGGCGCGGCGGGCGAAGGCGCGGCGAGGGCGGCCGTGCGGCGGGCGCGGCTGGCGACGCGGCCCGGGCGCCGAGCTTTCAGAGTTTCGTGGACCAGGCGGAGCCGGGCGCCGGCGCGCCGCGGGTGGCCCGATTGCGCCGCTGGATGCGCACCCAGAGCCCGCGCCTTGCCGGGGTTCTGGTGCCGAGGGCGGACGAGCATCAGGGCGAATATGTTGCGCCCTATGCCGAGCGGCTGAAATGGCTCACCGGCTTCTCCGGCTCGGCGGGGCTTGCCATCGTGCTCGCCCGCCGCGCCGCCCTCTTCGTCGATGGCCGCTACACCTTGCAGGCGCGCGAGGAGGTGGACACGGACCTGTTCGAGATCCTCCAGGTGCCGAAGGAGAAGCCCTCCCGCTGGCTCGGCGAGGCGCTGGGCAAGGCGGGCAAGGGGGCGCGCATCGGCTTCGATCCCTGGCTGCACAGCCTGGCGGAGATCGAGCGTCTTGCGGCGGTGCTCCAGTCCAGGGGCGTGCGCCTGGTGCCGCTTGCACGCAACCCGGTGGATGCCATCCGCGCCGGGCGCCCGCCACCGCCGCTCAACCCCGTCGAGCCCCATCCCCTGCGCTATGCGGGCCGCAAGGCGGCGGACAAGATCGCCGACATCGCCAGGGGCCTCGCGGAGGCAGGAGAGCAGGCGGCCATACTGAGCCTGCCCGATTCCATCGCCTGGCTGCTCAACATGCGCGGCTCGGACATCCCCCACACGCCGGTAGCCCTCTGCTTTGCCATCGTCCATGCGGATTCGCGCCGCCCCGTGGATCTCTTCATCGACCGGCGCAAACTGGACGAGGCCGCCCGCGCCCATCTCGAGGGCATCGCGCGCATTCACCCGCGCCGCGCGCTCGCCGGGGCGGTGCGGGCCCTCGGCCGGGCGGGCGAACCACCAGGG
>JALUTE010000530.1 GCA_027058255.1 Methyloligella sp.
TCGCCTCTTGATGTTCAATCCCGGTCGGGGCTTGCGCCCCTCCTCGCCTCTTGATGTTCAATCCCGGTCGGGCCGACGGCCCTCCTCGCCTCTTGATGTTCAATCCCGGTCGGGCCGACGGCCCTCCTCGCCTCTTGGGTGAGGATGCATCGGCCGGACGCGGCATCCTGTCAAGGACAAGCGACACCTTTCCCCATCCGAACCGCCCCGGGATGCGCTATGAGTGGGGCGAGCCCAGTGCGCGCCGGCGGTCATGGCTGTCGGGCGGACATCCGGCCGCGCATGCAGGCCGGACACCGCGACCAACGGAATCGAGGAACGAGACACCATGGCGGACACGCCGAGAAAGACCGCCCAGCCAGGCCGGCCGGGTGCTCCCGATGTATTCGAAGAGGCCTGGTTCAAGGAGCTGGTGGGCGTGCCGCCCGAAGCGGTGGTGCGCGAGCTCACCTATGTGGACCCGGCCCATTTCCCATCGCGGGCCTTCGTGGCGGCGGCCGCGCGGCCCGACATGATCACGCCCTACCTGCTGGCGGAGATCGCCCGCAGCCCCGAGGAGATCGCGAGCCGAATCGAGAAGGCGCCCTACGACAACGCGCACTATGTCTTTCACGTCTTCGCCTTCTATTTCCTCGCCCTCTTCGCCGAGACGCGGGCCTGGGGTCCCATGCTGCGCTTTTTCTCTCGCCCCGGAGACCTGGCGCTCGACATCACCGGGGACATGGTGACCGAGGATCTGCCCATGCTGCTCGCCGAGGTCTGGGACGGCGACATCGAGCCCTTGCGCCGGCTGATCCTGGACACGCGGCTCAGCCCCTTCGTGCGCTCGGCGGGCATGAGCACGCTCTGGCTGCTGCTTCACGATGAGAAGGTCACGCGCGACGAGGCGGTGGCCATCGTCGATGAGGCGCTCGAAGCCAGCGAGGAGGAGCGCGACCCCACCTTCTGGAGCCTCTTTCTCATGGATGCGGCCCAGTTCCAGGAGCCGAGCCTCAAGGCGCGGATTCTGGCCCGCCTCGACCGCGTGAGCCGCATCGGCGGGCGTCTCGATCCGGGGCCGGAGGATATCGAGGCGACCTATGGCGAAAGCCGCGAGGAGATCGTCGGCGGTCTGCGCCATTACGAGCGTCTGGACAATCTTTCCGACTACATGGCCGCGCTGCTCGGCGCCAATGCGGGGCAGGCGCGCGAGGCGGCAGGCAGCGCGGGCGAGCGGGAGGCGATGGCGGCCCTCGAGGCCGCGGCCGAGGCCTTCGATCCGGCGGCGCCGCGCACGCCCCTTCGGCGCGCCAAGGTGGGGCGCAACGATCCCTGCCCCTGCGGCAGCGGCAAGAAATACAAGAAGTGCTGCCTGCGGACGGTGAATTGAGCCTTGCAGGCATGCCGACGCCAGGTGAGCCGGAGCCGGGGCGGTGCGCTCAGGACCCCGCTCCCGCCCGGCGGCGTAGAACAGCAATGTAGAAGCCATCCGTGCCATGGCGGGCGGGGGTGAGAAGGAGCCCGCTGTCGTCGGCCAAAGCCGAAGCGGAGGCCGGCATCGGCACCTCGGCAAGAGCGGCGGCCCAGGCTTCGGCACAGGGCACGCGCTCGAAATCGGCATGCGCCTCCAGAAACCAGGCGACCTGATCGCCATTCTCCTCCGGCAGAATGGAGCAGGTCACATAGACCAGGTGCCCGCCCGGACGCACAAGCGGGGCGCCGAGGCCGAGCACCGCCCGCTGCTCGCCGACCCGGTCGGCGACATTGGCAGGCTTCAGGCGCCACTTGGCGTCCGGGCGGCGCCGCCAGACGCCCGAGCCGGTGCAGGGCGCATCCACGAGCACCACGTCCATGCGCCCTGCAAGCGCCTCGAGACGCCCCTCCTCGCCCGCCGGAAGCACTTGGACATTGTGTGCCCCTGCCCGGCGCAGACGCTCGAAAATCGGCCTGAGGCGGGCTCGATCCCGGTCGAAGGCGTGAATCTGCCCCCTGTTCTCCATCGCCGCCGCCATGGCGAGGGTCTTGCCCCCGCTTCCCGCGCAGATGTCCGCCACCTGCATGCGCGGCCCGACGCCGGTGAGCAGGGCGGCAAGCTGCGAGCCCTCGTCCTGCACCTCGAACCAGCCCCGCCCATGGGCGGCATCGGCCTCCACATTCGCGCTCCGCCCGCCGCCCCGGGGCGGCGGGCGGAGCGCGAATG
>JALUTE010000531.1 GCA_027058255.1 Methyloligella sp.
CCGATCACACCGGGCGTCAAGAGCGCGGAGGCGAATGCGCAAATTTATTCTCCCAGCCCATCCGAGATCCGAGAGGCGTGTTCCGAGCGGTGGCGCCCTCGCTCGGCCCGGCCGGCCCAGGGCCTTGCCTTGGCAAAACGAGCGATCGTATAGAGGCCCCCGGCAGAGACGGCACAGGCGGCCGGGCAGCGACCGACCTCCCGGGGCAAGCTCAGGCCGCGCGAGCGAAGACCGGATCGAGAGAGGGACAGGACATGGCCGAGACGACACCCGTTTGCGAGTTTGGATGGAAGGCGCCGGATTTCGAGCTTCCGGGAACCGATGGGCGGACCTGGCGTCTCGCGGACTTTCGCGGACCGAATGGCACGCTGGTGATGTTCATCTGCAATCACTGCCCCTATGTGAAGGCGATCATCGACCGCATCGTGCGCGATGCCCGGGACCTCGAGGCCCTGGGCATCAAGAGCGTGGCCATATGCTCCAATGACGCGACCGCCTATCCCGAGGACTCCTTCGAGAAGATGAAGGCATTTGCCGAGAAGCACGACTTTCCCTTCCCCTATCTCCATGACGAGACCCAGGAGGTGGCCCGCGCCTGGGGCGCCGTCTGCACGCCGGACTTCTTCGGCTTCAATGCCAAGGGGGAGCTGCAATATCGCGGCCGGCTGGATGCGAGCCGCAAGGAGACGGCGCCGGCCGACGTGCGCCGCGATCTTTTCCTTGCCATGAAGCAGGTGGCCGAGACCGGAGAGGGGCCGCGCGAGCAGATCCCCTCCATGGGCTGCTCGATCAAGTGGCGGGCGAGGGCCGCCTGAGCGCTCGCGTGGCCGCGCTCTCTTTACCGCTTCTTATCCATGGCCGCCCCACAATGGCGCCGCTCGGGCCCGGCAGGCGGGTCGCGGCATGGACCGGTAGATGAGCACCATGATGGATGGGTCGCGCGCGAGGCAGGACCGCGGCGAGAGCAATCTCGCCTTCGTCATGCGCTATGCCGTGCTGTTCCTGCTCGGCTTCGTCTCCCTCCTCGCCCTGATCGTGGCGCTCGTTGCCACCGTCCATGTGGTGGCCATCCGATCCGGTCACGCGATCGACGACCCCTTGTCCACGGGACTGTGGGGGCTCGGCATCCTCGGAGCGCTCTTCCTCGCCGTGCTGGTGAAATTTGCCTATGTGGACCTCCCGGCCCTGATCGCCGACTGGCTGGACGGCCACGAGGAAGAGGCCTTCTGGCTGCTCGGCCTCGCTCTGTGCCTGATCGTTCTCATTCTCTTCTAAGCAGTCTGGCTCTTCTAAGCGGTCCGGCGCATACCCGACGCGCCTCGGGCGCGCAGACCGACATGCGCCGAACGACAACCCCGCCGCCAAGGGTGGCGGGGCTCGCAGATGCATGTGCGGGGGCGCGGCCGGAGACCTCAGACCTCCGCCCCGCCGCGCACCCCGCAAAGCCCGTCGAATGCAGGCACGACCCGTTCAGGGACGCACGTAAGAATACCCCTTCTCCTGCAGCTCCATGATCCGCACGACGCCCGACGGCACCATGGTCGCCTCGTCGAGGAGCGTGACCTTCTTGCCGGCCTTCTTGCTCATCTTGCGATGCGTATTGCCACAGGCGGAGAACTGCAGGTCGGGGATCGCCAGCTTCATGGTGGCGACCCGGCTCTTCACCGGGCTGGTATCGGCACGGAACATGTGCAGGCCCGGCCCGTAGGCGACGACCTCGACAATCACCTTCTCGCCCTTCGCCTTGTAATACTTGTATAGGTTCTGGACGTTGTTGAGGGCCATGTTCATGACCTTCGGATTGTTCTGATCGACGTGGATCACCACCTTGTGGACGGCGCCCGCAAAGGCTGCGCTGCTCACCCACAGGGTCATCACGGCGCCCATCAGAAGGCCCACGAATCTCGCCATAGCGTTTCTCCCTATCCTATTTGGTTGCAAGGCGCGCTCACTCTAGCCGACGCAAGGGGGCGATGCATACACGTCTTTGTGAAATATCCTTCCCCATTGAAGGGTTCGCATGGGTGAGGCTTCTCGGCAACGCCCTTTTGCCGCTCGGACTGTTTCGGTGCGATTGTGATCGATTTGTTTACCAAGCCCGTGCGAGAGTCGCCCGCGCCGGTGGAGGCTCGCCCTGGCGGCGCCCGGGGCACACAATTGACCCAAAGCGGCG
>JALUTE010000532.1 GCA_027058255.1 Methyloligella sp.
GGCGCAAGCGGCGGCATGCAGGACAGTGCCGGCGCCGGCGCAGAGCCACGCGCATCATAGCCGCCCCCGGCACTGTCCTGCATGCCGCCGCTTGCGCCCGAGCGCGAATCCAGCATGGTCAGCGTGCCGCCAAAGCCCTGGACCACAACCTCCGTGGTGTAGCGATCGGCGCCGGTATTGTCCTGCCATTTGCGGGTCTGGAGCTGGCCCTCGATATAGACCTTTGAGCCCTTGCGCAGGTAGTTCTCCGCCACCCGGCACAGCCCCTCGCCGAAGATCACCACCCGGTGCCACTCGGTGCGCTCGCGCCGCTCGCCGGTGGCCTTGTCCCGCCACGTCTCGGTGGTCGCCAGGCGCAGATTGCACACGGGACGCCCGTCCTGGGTGTGCCGGATTTCAGGGTCGGCACCGAGATTGCCGACGAGAATCACCTTGTTGACCGAGCCTGCCATGCGACTCTCCTTCTCTAGCGTCCACCGATTGTCTCGCATCCACTGGACGGATCACGTTCCCGTGGGCGTGCGGCGCGGGCCCGGCGCTCCGTCCGGCTACCCCGGCGCCCATCCTGGCCCCGCCACCTCCGGGTCACTCTAGCAAAGGACGCCGATTCGCCCCGCCCATGGCGCTGCCTTCTCCACAGCCTGCTAATGCTCGATTATGTTCTCTTTATGTTCCAAATGCAAGGGGGCACGATCGCGGACGGCGGCCCACGTGCCGAGGCTGCGCCCCTCTCGGCCAGATCACGCCTCCAGCGCCCTCGGGAAACAGCAGCGCCATCGATCTATTGCTCGGGCGCGCCGCCTTCCGCGCTCTCGCGCTGCTCGATGGCGGCGGACAGCTTGCGCACCAGCTCCTCGCTGATCACCTTGGACGCTGGACAGTCCGGCGCCGTCAGGCGCTCGAACAGGAGCTTCGGATCGCCCTGGAAGGTGGACACGTTGAGCGCCCGATCAATGATGCCGCTCGCCACGGCTCCGTCGCTCCAGCGCACCTGACACATGATGCGCGCGAGATAGCGTGTGAGCCGCTCGCGATAGGCCTGCGGATCGGCCGGCGTGCCCTGCCCCACAAGCTCGCGCCACTGGTCCCGCTCCCTGGACGAGCCCCACCGCCGCCTTGCGCCGCCATCGAACACATGCGCCAGCTTGTCCTCGAGGGCCTTGCGCACGCGCTCGTCCTCGGTGTTCTTCAGCAGGGCCTTCAACTCCTTCAACCGCTTGGACGACGGCGGCTCCAGCGCCGCCTTGCTCAGATCGGCGAGGGCGATGGCATCGGCCTCGGGGGGCACGGTGAGCCAGATCCGCGCCCCGACCAGGCTCGCACCCCGGAAACTCGCGCCGAAGAGATCGGCTCCGTGCATCTTCGCAGCGGCCAGATTGGCCGCATCCAGCGTCGCGCCCTGAAAATTGGCCCCCTCGAGCTGCGAGAATGCGAACACGGCGCCCTGCAGCTCGGCACCCAGGAACTCGGCCCCCAGCAGCTTGGCGCCGGAGAAATCCGCCCCTTGCAACTGCGCGCCCAGGAAGTCCGCGAGCGACAGGTCCGCACCGCCGGAGAAATCCGCCCGCTGCAGTTTGGCGGCCTCGAACTTGGCGTCGACCAGGGTGGCGAAGGTGAACTTGGCCCCCACCGCCTTGGCCGCCTTGAACTTGGCCCCGGTGATGTCGGCCGAGCTCAGATCGGCGCCCGAGAGATCGGCACGCGAGAGGTCGGCCCCGCGCAGCACGGTGCACTCGCCATTGCGCTGCTTGCCGAAAACGATGGTCTCGCCGATGTCGGGGCAGGAGAGCCGCGCATGCCTGAGATCGGCGCCAACGAGGCTCGCTCCGTCGAGCCGGGCGCCCGTGAGGTCGGCCCGGTGCAGATCGGACCGGTCGAGCCGGGCATATCTGAGGTCGCGCTCGCGCAGATTGATCGAAATCTCGCCCGTCCCATCGCGCGTGTCGGAGACCAGGTCCTCGTCTGTGACGGTGAGATTGCGCTGGAAGAAGCCCTGAAGCGGCCCCGCCTCGCCGGCATTGCCCTCGAACAGGAACGCGGTGACGCCGAACACGTAGCGCTTCTCGTCCTGCCGCGCCGCCGATGCGGCGGTGGCCACCCGATAGCCCGGCAGCGAGCTCGTGAGCCGGTCGAGTGCCTCGCCCGGTATCGTGGCCACGAAGAAGGAGAAGAGCACGACGGTCACGAGCAGAACCGAGGTGACGAGAAAGGTCCCCGGATTGTGCCGCATGGTGCGCCAGAGCGCGCCCAGGAACGAGGCCTCGGGCCGGCGCAGGAACACCCCGATGAGAATGAGGATGAGAATGTCCGTGAGCAGGGTGACGCGATGCACCCATGTGATCAGCTCGTCATGGAAGGGCAGGAACACCACCTGGGTGTATAGGATGATGATGACGGGGATCACGACGAAGGAGAGCCAGATCATCGCCTGCAGGAAGGCGCCGAACAGCCAGCTGCGCACGGGACCGGCAAGCGCCTGGGTGAAGAAGTAGGAATGCAGCTCCAGGCGCAGCGGATGGGTGCGCTTGGAGGTGGGCTCGAGCGCACGCAGCGCGCTGTCGAACTCCAGAACCTTGCGGGCGAGCATGGCATGCTGGATGAGCAGCCCGAAATGCAGGAACAGCAGCACGATGGGCGCGAACAGGAAGAAGCGCCGGAGCTCGATCTTGACCTGGAGAACGGGAAGCGGAATGGGGCTGTTCAGCAGCAGATCGGTATGCGTCACGCCGGCGACGGCGATCAGCAGATAGGTCATCAGGGCCAGAAACAGAACCCAACTATTGCGAGCGGCGGCCGAAGCACCATTGACCGCCTCAAGAAGACTGTACGGATTAACCGGAACATCGGCGCCGCCCTGACCTTCACTCATGCTTCCCCCCACGCTCGTACCCTCGGCCATGACGCTTCGCCCCCGTTTCTTCGACGAGAATTGTCCGGCCGGTCCGGGTCTTCATGGAGACTTTTGCGACCAGGCCCGACCGATCCGGGACCATAACCGATATCGGCCGCATGGTTAACCGCAGAAACATGCCCCAATGGGACCCGTGGGTGACCCGGGGGACAGCCGCATGGCCCGGCGCCGCGATCGGCTCCCCCGGCCTTCCTCACCGGCCCGGCCGGTGATAGGCGACGCGGATGGCCAAACTGAGACCGCGCGCCATCGCGCATCCGTGCCGGCCCGCCGTGGACGGGCCACATGGTCCGGCCTAAGATGGCGAGACAACCGCGCGCCGGGCGCGCAGCAGGGAGGAAACGCCACGAAGCGAACGCCATTCGCGACGGCTTTGCGCCGTGCTGGCCTGTCGGCCCTTGCCGGCCTCTGGGGGCTGGCGCTTTCCCCCTCGCCGACGGCTGCCGGCGACAAAGCGGCGCTTGAGCTGTTCGCTCCGGGACCGGCCGTGGCGCTGCGCAGCCTGCTCGACGGCGACGCCGACATCGGCTTTTCCGATCGGGTGGTCAAGGCGCGCACATTCATGCGCCTCAGCCCGGCTGCGGCCACGCGGCTGCGCTCGCTGATGGCGTACAACAACGCCTGCGACAAGAAGGGCGTTTTCTGCCGCAGGATCAATGTCTACTCCTTCCCGCCGGCAATCGGGGCACCGCTCGGCACCGAGAGCGCCGCCTACAATGCGGAGGTGCTGTGCCGCAATGCGGAGGTGGTCAGCCGCTATCGCTGAGAGCGGCGCCCGAGGCAAGGCCGCGAAGCGGGGACGATGCGGGAGCGATGCGGGGGCGACCCGCGGGGCGCGGGCTGGAAGGTGGCGCATGGGCGGGCTATGGTCATGACATGGTCCGATTCTTCCGCCTTGATGCCGCCAGTGCGGTGCGTGCTGCGGTCGCGCCCACGAGCGCAATGCGAAGGCTTTGATAGCGATGGGCACTTTGACACCGATGGGCACAGGGATGCGCCGATGGACGACCAGGCGATGGGCGCTCCTTTCGGCCCTTCTGGCGCCGCTCGCCCTTGCGGCCTGCGGCAGCGGTGGCGGCATGTCCCTTGGCACCGTGTTCGGCTCCGGCAAGACGCAAGCGACTGCCGATGCGGCACCAGCGCCCGAGGATCCCATGGCACGGCCCGTTCAGGTGGCGTGGACCGCCGCACGCGCCCGCCATTGCGGCTTCTATTTCGACCCCGCCAAGCTGCGCCGCGACTTCCTGGCCGCCGAGGCTGCGCGTGCCGGCGACCCGGCATGGCTGCCCAAGGCGGAGAAAGCCTATGATTTCACCTATGTCCGCGTCGCGAGCGCCCTGAAGGGCAAGTCCGGCTACTGCACCGAGCGGACGGTCGACGAGATCCGAACCGACCTCAAGCGCCACCTCGCCGGCAACTACACGCCGAGGCCCAGGAAAAAGAAGGAGGACTCGGGAACCATGTTCGGCTTCCTGTCGGCGGATGACGCCGACGACAAGATGCCGAGCCGAGAGGAGATCTTCGACCCGAACAGATAGGCGCCCGACCGGCATGTGCGGCACGCCCTTTCGCGGCGCACGCTCGCCGGCGCGGGAGGTGTTCGCCATCGCGCCAACGTTCACGACAGCCCCCGAGCGCCTGGCCCCGTACGGGTCCCACGGAGTCCGCCCCGCCCCATGATCGATCAGCTTCTCTGGATCGACCTCCTTGCCAAGATCGCGGCCGGCCTCCCGCTTCTGTTGATGCCGACCGCGCTCATCCGCATGCTGGGCCTGCCGAGGACGAGCGAGCCCTTCTACCCCCGCCTTCTCGGCGCACTCCTGCTGGCCATCGCCCTCGCGCTCGCAATCGAGGGTGCCGGAGGCGGGCGCTCCGGCCTTGGCCTTGCGGGTGCCGGCGCCATCAATCTCTCGGGAGCCGCCGTTCTCGCGACCCTGCTCATCCTCGCCAGGCTGAAAGTCCGCCGCCGAGGGCGCGGCCTGCTGTGGTTCGTCACGGGCGCCATGGGCCTGTTCGCCATCGTCGAGCTCATCGCCGCCTGACCGGGCTCGCCCGGTGCTTCCTGCACGATACGGCATCGCGCCCATTCACCCTCATCTGCTTGGGGATCGCTCGATTGCTGGCGTTGGCATGTCGATTGCGTGCATGGCGCACGACATGCCGCCTCGCGCGACGTCAGATGGAGCACACCGCCCATGACGAGCCTCTTGCGCCAATACGAGACGCCGGCCCCGCAGCCCGCCGCACGCATGCGTGCCATCGCGTCCCGCCCGCGCTGCGCGTCCTCACGCCCCTGTGCAGGCGCCACGCCCGAGGTCACTGACGCGGATCGGAGCCTCGTGTTCGAAACCATCACCGACCGGTCCGCATTCGATGCCCTGGAGGCGGAATGGAACGGCCTGTTCGCCCGCGCCGGCGCCTCTCACCAGCTCTTCCAGACGTTCAATTGGTGCTGGCATTGGTGCAACCACTATCTGCGGGAGGATCGAGGCCGGCTCGCCATCGTGACGGGCCGGCGCGCCGGCCGCCTTGCCCTGGTCTGGCCGCTCGTTCGCCAGAGCTGGCTCGGCGCGCGGGTGCTCTCCTGGATGGGCGAGCCGGTCAGCCAATATGGCGATGTGCTCGTCGAAAAGGGGCCGGACCGCGCGCGCCTGCTCGCGGGCGCCTGGCGCCACATCGTCGAGACCGGCGGGGCCGACCTCGTGCGGCTTCGCAAGGTGCGCGGTGATGCCGCCGTGGCGCCCCTGCTCGAAGCATCGCACGCCCATGTCACCGCCGAGATGCAAGCTCCCTATCTCGACCTCGGATCGGCGCCCGATTTCGACACCTATCAGAAGCGCTATCCCGGCCGGGCGCGCAAGAACCGGCGCCGCCACCGCCGCCGCCTCGCCGAGCACGGCCCCCTCGCCTTCGACTTCCTGGCCGAAGGGCCCGAAGCGCGCGCCCTCGTGCGCGCAGCCCTGGCCATGAAACGCGCCTGGCTCCGTGACCGCGGCCTGACGTCCCGCGCGTTCGCCGACGGGCGGCTCGAGCGCTTCTTTCTCGATGTCGCGGGAGATCGGACACGCCCGACGGGCTGCCGCGTCTCCGTGCTCTCCTGCGCCGGGCAGCCCGCCGCCATCGAGGTCGCCTTCGTCTGCGGCACACGGTGCGCGGCCCATATCGGCGCCTACGATCTCGCCTTCGAGCGCCACAGCCCCGGCTCCCTCCAGCTCGAGGACACCTTCGCCCGCTGCTATGACGAGGGCATCGAGGTCTACGACCTGCTGGCCCCGGCAGATGCCTACAAGACCATGTGGGCCGACGCAGCGGTGCCCGTGCGCGACCACGTGCTGGCGCTCACGGCGCGCGGCCGGCTGACGGCGCTTCCCCTGATCGCAAGGCTCGGCACGCGCGCCAAGGCGGCCATCGCCCGCGCGCCTGCCTGGGTGCGCCGCCCGCTCCTGCCTCTGCAGACCTACATGATGTCGCTGTGAGAGCTGCGCGGCGGGCGCGCGCCGGCATCGCCGGTCCAAGCCTGTCTACTCGGCCGGCGCCATGGCCTTGTCCGTCGGCTCCTTGCCCGTCACGGACGCCTCCGCAAGCTCGGCGCGCCGGTCGACCAGGAGGTCCGTGATCCCCGCACCGAGCCACATGCCGGTGAGCGCCACCCAGGCGGTGATGGCGAAGACCGCCCCTCCCGTGAGGCCCGCACCAACGGCGCAGCCGCCCGCAAGCATGCCGCCGAAGCCCATCAACACGGCGCCGATGATGTAGCGCCACATGCACATGCCCCCGGTGAAACCGACGATCTTGAACTCGCGCCCGAGCACCGCCGCCAGGCCCGAGCCGAGGAAGACGCCCGGAACGAGGCCGACGTCGAAGTCGAGCGGAGAGCCCGGCGGGCTCAGGAACAGCATCAGGGTGTCTGCCGAAGGCCCGGTGAAGCTCAGGCTCTCGACCTGGATCGGATCGAATGTCTGGCCCGACAGCGTGTAGGTGAACCACCAGCCGATGGCGACCGCCGAGCCCACGCCGAGCCCGCCGATCCAGCCCCAGGCCGGAACCCGGCTGCGCACGCCGAAGAAGATGGCGGCTGCCAGCCAGACGAGCCCGAGGCCGAGCCCCGAATAGGCGCCGAGGCCCAGATGGCCGAGGGCATCGTTCATCTCCGGGCCCACCACCCAGAGGCCGGCGAGCGCATCGCGCAGGGGGGAGAGCACGCCGCGAAGCGT
>JALUTE010000533.1 GCA_027058255.1 Methyloligella sp.
CTGCGCGCCGTCGCGCTGCAGGAAGCAGGGCATGGTGCGCACCTTGCCCTGCTTCCTGCAGCGCGACGGCGCGCAGGCGGCGCTTTCGGGCATGGACGGGTTCTTCGTGGCGCGGCTCAGGCGCGCGAACGGGGCTGAATAACGGGGCTGAATGAGGTGGTGCCCGCATGGGGCCCGCGCGGCGCTGACGGACGAGAGAGCGGTGCGATGGATGTGCGCGAGGAAGCCAGGCTGGCGGCATTGGCGCTCGAGCGGCTCGGGCGGCGGGCCATGGGACATGTGCTGCGCTCGAAGGTCCTGCGCTGGCGCTATGGCGGCCCGCCGGCGGACCAGCTTCTGCTGGTGCCGCAGGATCTGCGCACGGCCGACCCCAGCTTCGCCGTGGAGCTCGCCAACGGCCATTTCGGGCTCGCCGGGGCGCTGGCGCTCACCGGCGGCGGCTCGCCCTTCGCCATCCGCCCGCCAAGCGCCGAATGGCAGAAGGAGCTCCTCGGCTTCGGGTGGCTGAGGCACTTGCGCGCGGCCTGCCTGAGCGGCGATGCGGAGGCGCGGGAGACGGCGCTCTCGCTGGTTCGCGACTGGATACGACGTGCGCGCCGGCCGCACGGGCCGGGATGGGAGGCGGCCATCGTCGCCCGCAGGCTCATCTCGTGGCTCTCCCATTCGGGCTTTCTTCTCGAGGGGGCCAGCCAGCGCGACTATGACGCGCTTCTGAGAAGCCTCGACATGCAGATGCGCTATCTCGGCGGCGCTCTGCACGAGATGCCGGCCGGGGCGCCGCGGCTCACGGCCCTGACTGCGCTCGTCATGGCGGGGCTCGCCATCGCCGACCAGGAGCACGTTCTGGACGAGCACGAGCGCCCGTTCATTGCCGAGCTCGAGCGCCAGATCGAGGCCGATGGCGCCCATGTCAGCCGTAACACGGGCGTTCTGATCGAGCTTCTGCTCGACCTTCTGCCCCTGCGCCAGTGCTTCGCCGTGCGCGACCGATTGGTGCCCGACGCACTCGATGCGGCCATCGCGCGCGCCCTTGCCATGCTGCGGCACATGCGGCTCGGCGATGGGCATCTGGCCCGCTTCAACGGCGTGGGCGCGACGGCAACGGACGCGCTTGCGACCGTGCTCGCCTATGACGAGACCCAGGGCGTGGAGCTGCCGCGTGAGACGCGGGGTGGCTATTGCCGCCTGCAACGCCGGCAGAGCCTTCTCATCATGGACGCCGCACCGCCACCGCCGCTGGTGCTGGCGGGAGAGGCGCATGCCGGCGCCCTCTCCTTCGAGCTCAGCTCGGGGCGCCATCCGCTCATCGTCAATTGCGGCGCGCCCGGCCCTGCGCACCAGGACTGGCGGCTCACGGCCCGGGCGACCGCCTCCCATTCCACGCTCACCCTGGACGATAGCTCCTCGGCCCGCCTGGTGCGCCGGAGCGGCCTCGAGCGCCATATCGGCGCGCCACCGCTGGCGGGCCCCACGCGAGTCGAGCGCCGGATCGAGGAGCCGGGCGAGGGGGCCATTGCCGTCGAGGCCTGGCATGACGGCTATCTGGGCGCGCTCGGCCTCATTCACGAGCGCCGGCTGCGACTCGATGCCATGGGCCATGTGCTGGAGGGGGAGGACCGGCTGCGCCTTGCAAGCCGCGGGGCACGCATTGCCAGTGCCGGCGAGCCGGCCGTGTCCTTCGCCGTGCATTTCCACCTGCACCCGGCGGTCGAGGCGACGCTCGCCGAAGATGCAGGCCGGGTTCGTCTGCGCCTTGTCGATGGACATGTCTGGCATTTCGAGGCGGTGGGTCTCGTGCCGCTGCTGGAGGAGAGCGTCTACCTTGCCGAGTTCTCCGGGCCGCGGCGGTCGGTGCAGATCGTCCTGCGCGGCACGGCCCGCGGCGAGACGTCCATCGCATGGCGATTGGCGCGCGTGCCCGACTCGGGCTAGGTGAGCGCAAGGTCACTCACATCAGCGACAGGGGGCGGACATCATGGCGGAGGAGAAGGCGAGGCACGCGATCCGGCGCGCCCTCATCTCGGTCTCGGACAAGACGGGGCTCGAGGAGTTCGCGCGCACGCTGGCGCAGAAATGGGGCGTCGAGATCGTCTCGACGGGCGGCACGGCGCGGGCGCTCGCCGAGGCGGGCATCGCGGTGCGGGACGTCGCCGATGTGACGGGCTTTCCCGAGATGATGAATGGGCGCCTCAAGACCCTGCATCCCAAGGTGCATGGCGGCCTTCTGGCCCTCAGGGACGATGAGAGCCATATGGCCGCGGCCGAGGCGCATGGCATCGCCATGATCGACCTTTTGGTGGTCAATCTCTACCCCTTCGAGGAGACGGTGGCGGGCGGCGGCGATTTCGCCACCTGCATCGAGAATATCGACATTGGCGGGCCGGCCATGATCCGGGCGGCGGCGAAGAATCACGGCCATGTGACCGTCATCGTCGATCCGGCGGATTACGACAAGCTGCTCGGCGACATGGACCAGCACGGGGGCACCACCTGCGCCAAGCTCCGCCGCAAGATGGCGCAGAAGGCCTTCGCCCTCACCGCACGCTATGACGGGGCCATCTCCAACTGGCTGGGGGCCATCGTCGACAATCCGGACGGAAAGGCCGAGGGGCTGCCCCGCACCTTCACGATGCAGTTCACCAAGCGCCAGGCCATGCGCTATGGAGAGAACCCGCACCAGGAGGCCGCCTTCTTCGAGGCGGCGCGCGGCGCCGGGGAGGCCTGCATCGCCACGGCGCGCCAGTTCCAGGGCAAGGCGCTCTCCTACAACAACATCGCCGACACGGATGCGGCCCTCGAATGCGTCAAGCAGTTCGATCGAGAGACGGAGGGGCCGGCCTGCGTGATCGTCAAGCATGCCAATCCGTGCGGCGTGGCGCTGGGCGAGAGCATGCTTGCGGCCTATGAGCGGGCCTTCGCCACGGATCCCGAATCGGCATTCGGCGGCATCATCGCCTTCAACGGCCTGCTCGACGGCGAGACGGCGGCGGCCGTTGTCGAGCGGCAATTCGTCGAGGTGATCGTGGCGCCCGAGGTCAGTGAGGCGGCCGCCGAGGCGGTGGCGAAGAAGAAGAACGTCCGCCTGCTGGAGACCGGCGCCTGGCCCGCAGAGCCGGCGGCGCGGCTCGATTGCAGGACGGTCAATGGCGGGCTCCTGGTGCAGGAGGCCGATCTTGCCCTCTATGACAAGCTCGAGGTGGTGAGCGCGCGCGCGCCGAGCGAGGCGGAGATGGCGGACCTCCTGTTTGCCTGGAAGGTTGCCAAGTTCGTGAAGTCCAATGCCATCGTCTATGCCAGGGCGGGGCAGACCATCGGCGTCGGCGCCGGGCAGATGAGCCGGGTGAACTCGGCGCGGATCGCCGCCATCAAGGCCGAGCATGCGGGCCTCGAGATCGAGGGATCGGTGGTGGCCTCGGACGCCTTCTTCCCCTTTGCGGACGGGCTGGAGCAGGCCGCCTCGGTCGGCGCGACGGCGGTCATTCAGCCCGGCGGCTCGATCCGCGACGAGGAGGTGATCGCGGCAGCCGACAAGGCGGGCATCGCCATGGTCTTCACCGGCATGCGCCATTTCCGGCATTAGTCGGTGGCGAGGCGGGGCGGGCGCACGCGGGTCATGAGGGCGAAACCGGCGAGGAGGAAAAGGGCGATGACGGCGACGCCCATGCGCTGGTCGCCCGCCGCCGCCGTCACCGTGCCCACCAGCAGGGGCGCGGCAAAGGACGTCACCTTGCCCGAGAAGGCGAAGAGGCCGAAATACTGGGTCATGCGATCCTCGGGGGCGAGGCGGGCGAGAAAGCTGCGGCTCGCGGACTGGAGCGGGCCTGCCATCAGGCCGATCACCGAGGCGCAGGCGAGATAGGCAAGCTCCGCGGGCGAGGAGAGGGGCGCGCGGCCCGGAGCCGGGGGCGTGATCTCCATGACGCCAAAGAGCCGGTCCGGCGCGATTGCGAGAATGCCGAAGGCGCCCGCCAGAATGAGCAGCAGCGTCGTCAAGATCACCGGCTTGGCACCGAGGCGATCATCGAGCACGCCGCCGATCACCGCCCCCACACCCGCCGTCACCGCGAGCAGGATGCCGAAGAGGCCGAGCTCCGTGGCCTGCCAGCCGAAGAGGCTCGCACCGTAAATGCCGCCGAAGACGAAAACCGCGCCGAGGCCATCCACATAGAACATGCGCGCGAGCAGAAAGAGCGCCGCATCCGGGTGGCCGGGCAGGGTGCGCAGCGTCTGCATCAGATCGTGCAGGCTGGCCGCAAGCAGGCCGGTGCTCGCGCCAGCGCCCTCTCCAGAGGCCCGTGTTGGCGGATGGTCGGGCGTGAAGAGGAAGAGCGGCAGAACGAACACCGCATACCAGAGGGCGGAGACGGGCCCGACGAGGCGATCGGCCTCGCGTGAGGGGCCATCGAGCGCAATCACGGGGCTCGTGCCGAGCAGGGTCTTTCCGCTCGCGGGATCGGCGATGACGAGGCCCACCATGGCAACCAGGGCGATGAGCCCGCCCGCATAGCCCACGGCCCAGCCCGTGCCCGAGAGCCGGCCGAGCTGACGGGGCGGGACCAGGTCCGGCATCATGGCATTGGTGAGCACGGTGGCGAACTCGACCGCGACGGTCGCCACCACGATGGCGAGCAGGATCAGCGCAAGGCGCCCGCCCGCCGCCTCGCCGGGGCTTGCGAACCAGAGCGCACCCATGCCAGCGACAGCGAAGAGGGAGCAGAGCGCGATCCAGGGCTTGCGCCGGCCGGAGCGGTCGGCGATGGCGCCGAGGGGCGGGCTCAAGAGCGCCGTCAGCAGGCCCGCCGCCGCCACGGTCCAGCCCCAGATGGCCTGGCCGCGCACCGCATCCCCCACGAAGCCGGCGACGAAATAGGGCGCGAAGAGAAAGGTCGTGATCAGCGTATAGAAGGGCTGCGCCGCCCAGTCGAACAGCACCCAGCCGGCGAGAGCGGGCCAGGAGGCGTGCCCCTTTCGCGCTTGGCCGCGATGGCTGCGACCGGTCTCGCGGGCGGATTCGCGCTGGCTTTCCTGCCTCACGAGCGCCCCCGCAGGTCAAGCGCCCATGGCCGTGGGCCATGGATGGGCACGAGCTCGGGGCCAGGGGGCGCATCGCCCGGCCGTGCGGGCGCGGGGCGCGGTGCGGGCGGGCGCAGGGGCGGCGCGGGCCGCAGGCCGGGCCTGGGCCGCAGGCGGGGCCGCGGTCGCGCTCCCGTCAGCCGCTCGATCTGCTCCGGGTGGGTGGCGCGGATCGCCGGGCCGTTCTTCTCGATCAGCCAGCCGCGCACGCGAATGCGCTGGCCCTCGAGCGCCATGAGGTCGAAGCCCGCGCGCGCGAAACGGCGCGCATCGCGCCGCTCGACAATGACCGTGAAGTCTTGGCGCCAGTCGGGCCCGAAATTGAGATAGATGCGCCCGCGCGCCCGGCCGACGGCCAGCACCCGGCCCTCGACGATCTGGAAGGTGTAGCGATAGGCCAGCAGGGCGCGCCAGCGGGCCGCGCTGCGGATGCGATAGGCGGCATGGCGCCAGAGGCCGAGGCGGGCACGGCGGGCGGCGCGCTCGGCCGCGAGCAGGGCCGGGGCGCAAGCGCGGCTGTCGACAAAGGAGTAGACACGGGCATGGCCCGCGCGCACGAGACGCTGCTGCACCCAGACGGGCGGGCCGCCATCGGACGGCTTCACATGCAGATGGGCGAGCCAGCGCCCGTGCCGGTCCTTGCGAAGGCCCGTGAAGGAAAGCCGCACGGAGCGGCCGGCCACGAGCGCCGCAAGGGCCTTGCGGGCGGCCTCGGCCGGCGGCCAGGGCGGGCGCGCCGAGGGATCCGGCGCCTTGCCGAACAGGAAAGGCCGTTTGGGCGCAAGAATGTTGACGAGCCGCACGATCGAGCCATCGTCGAGCAGAACCTGATCGCCCGAGAGCACACGGACCACCGAGCGCTCCGGTCCGCGCACCCGCTTGCAGTCGGGCGCGGTTTGCGCCCCGGCGCTGCTCGCCATGGCCGAGAGCCAGACAAGGGCGAGCCCGAGACGGCTCGCTCTCGAGAAAAAGCGGGGCGTGATGATCTCCTTGCCTCCCGGACGAGCGCTCCCGGCCCCATGGGCGAGGAGCCGCCTGCGGGGCGGCCATGCCCCGCTCGGATATCGAGACGATAGGATTATTGCCTCGCCTTTGCCAAGCCGCTTCCATTCTCAAGGGCGGGTGAGAGCCGAGGCACGCGCGGGGAAGGATGGATGCGATGGAGGTGAGGCGGATTGCCGGGGCGCTTGGCGCCGAGGTCTCGGGGCTCGATCTCGCAGGCGCGCTTTCGGACGAGACGATCGCCGACCTCAGAGCCGCCCTGCTCGAGCATCTGGTTCTCTTCTTCCACGACCAGGACATCACGCCGGAGCAGCACATGGCCTTTGCCCGGCGTTTCGGCGAGGTCGTGGACTATCCCATGGTCAAGCATCTCGACGGCCATCCCGGGATCATTCCGGTGGTCAAGCTCGAGCACGAGACCATCAATTTCGGCGGCGTGTGGCACTCGGACACCGCCTATCTGGAGGCCCCGCCCATGGGGTCCATCCTGGTGGCGCGGGAGCTGCCGCCCTATGGGGGCGATACGCTGTTCGCCAATATGTACATGGCGTGGGAGGCGCTCTCGGACGGCATGAAGCGCATGCTCTCGCCCCTGCGGGCGGTCAATGTCTCGAACCGGCCGGCCATCGCCGCGACCCGCGCCGAGCGGATCAAGACGGCCGCGGGCGTAGCCGCCGACAAGGTGCTGAGCGCCACCCATCCGGTGATGCGCACCCATCCCGAGACGGGCCGCAAGCTGCTCTATGTCAATCCGGGCCACACCGAGCGCTTCGAGGATATGAGCGAGGAGGAGAGCGCGCCGCTCCTCTCCCATCTCTTCGCCCATCAGGTGCGGCCCGAGTTCACCTGCCGCTTTCGCTGGCGGCCCGGCTCGATCGCCTTCTGGGACAATCGCGCCACGCTGCACAATCCCATCAACGACTATCACGGCTTCAAGCGGGTCATGCACCGGATCACGCTCGCGGGCGAGAAACCGCAATAGCCGAAAGCAGGGGCGGGCAAACGGATGGCGCGTCGTAATCTCGGCGGCGGGGCGGGGCATGC
>JALUTE010000534.1 GCA_027058255.1 Methyloligella sp.
ATCGTGACATTATGTCCATTTTTTATCCACTCACGGGAAAGGTAATAATGTCGCAGAGTGCCGCCGTGTTCTGGGGCTTGAGCATCGTGGTGCAGCCACAAGATTCTCATGATTTAGCCGCTTCGCCTTCCTGGCATGGGAGAGGTGCTAGGATGTCCATGGGCGTGACCTCGGTGTGGAGAGAGCCGTCGTTGTGTCTCCTCATGAGTGAGCCATGCATCGGGATCGCCGTAGTTGTGCATTCCATGAGGGTTGTTCACCGGGGCTGAGCTCCGGAAGCTGATTGATGCGAGCCTCTCAGCAAGCCAGGGGGAGCCCCGGTGAACAACCACAGGAATGCGCGTCTGACGCCGCATAGTCGAGCCCTCATGGTGCGGTGCGTCTTGGGGGAGGGCCGCTCGCCGAAGTCCGTGGCCACGGACTTCGGCGTCAGCGAGCGTACCGTCTACAAGTGGCTGGCCCGCTTCCGGGCCGAAGGCGCGGCCGGCCCGGAGAACCGCCCAAGCCGGGCCCGGCGCCTGGCTCACCGGCTGCCCGAGCCCCGGGTCGCCCTGATCCTGCGCCTGCGCCGGGACTACCGCCTCACCGCTCCGGAGATCGCCGAGCGCCTCCGCGTCGCCCGCTCCACCGTGGCCGGCGTGCTGGCCCGCCATGGGCTCGGCCGCCTCGAGCTGCTCGAGCCCAAGGCGCCCGCGCGCCGCTACGAGCGCTCCGCCCCGGGCGAGCTCCTCCACCTCGACGTCAAGAAGCTGGCCCGCTTCTGGCGCGTGGGCCACCGCATCACCGGCGACCGCCGCGGCGGCTCCAACGGCGCCGGATGGGACTTCGTCCACGTCTGCATCGACAACTACTCGCGCCTCGCCTACGTCGAGATCCTCGCCGACGAGAGGCGCCACACCACCACCGGCTTCCCGGTCCGGGCGCTGCGCTGGTTCCGCGCCAGGGGTGTCGCCGTCAAGCGCGTCATGACCGACAACGGCTGCGGCTACGTCTCCAGGCTCTTCGCCAAGACCTGTCGCATCACCGGGCTCGGGCACATCCACACCCGCCCCCAGACGCCCAGGACCAACGGCAAGGCCGAGCGCTTCATCCAGACGCTCTTGCGCGAGTGGGCCTACGCGCTCCCCTACCCCAGCTCCGAGCGCCGCAACGCCGACTTGCCCAGATGGCTGCGCCACTACAATCACGAACGGCCCCATGGTAGCCTCGCCATGAAGCCGCCAATCAGCAGACCCATGCCCGCTCACTGAACAACGCTCCATAAAAAGCACAGCTAGAGAGCACACCTAGCCTTCGTTCGTGCCCGACGGCCTCGTGGTTCGGGCGCTCCGAAACCTGCGCCGGACCGCGGGGCGGTCTCAACATCTTTTCTTGATCGCTTCTTGGTTCTATGTTGTCGCTCAAGGGGCCGGGTGGTTGCCGAGAGGGGCAAAATTTGCGGTGTTGTTCCTGCCGGACAATGTGGACCGGGATGCGATGCCGGAACGGGTATGGTTCTGTCGGTTGGCAGGTCCTGGAAGGCGCGCGCTGGGGGCATGCGGTACGGAGAGGGACGTTGCTTCCCCCCGCCTCAGGTGCGGGCGAAATCCTTTGTCGGGGAGGTCTAGCGGAACCTCTCGGATCCGAAGGCGGCGCGGCTCTTTCGCGGCGAGTTGCAGCTCGCCTGTTTTCTCGGCGTGCTACAGGTCTATCCGGCGCCCGATGCGAACGCACTCCGGCATTTTCGCGATGAGTTGACGAGACAGCATCCGGCGGAGAGGTTCTTGAACGGAACGGAGTGCCAGCTTCATGCCCAAAGACCGATCGAGCGACGTGGCACGATCGTTGGTGCATCCACTGAGTCGGGACGCTGCCTCGCTGAATGCGGCAGCGCACGAAGGTGCGGACACCGCGCGCGAATTCGCAGATGTCACCTTCGCGGCGATCCTCATCTTCGACCCGCGGAGGGCGGCGCCACCTCTCGAAGACGCCAGTTGATCACCGAAAGAACCGCTATGACCAGAAAGCTGTCGAAACGGAAGGGCTGCCGGAAAGGCCGAGCCAACTGCGACCAAAATCCCCTTTCTCGCTGCCCCGACGCCCCCGCCACCATTTTTTTTAACATCGCAATCTTTCTATAGCGATGTCAAGAGGAAAAATGGTCAAAGTTAAGGTCGCGCATCTGA
>JALUTE010000535.1 GCA_027058255.1 Methyloligella sp.
CCCGCGGGTCGTCTATCGCACCGATCCCGAGACCGGCAAACGGCTGGAGCCCATCGAGGAGGTCATCATCGACGTGGACGAGGACTTCTCCGGGACCGTCATCTCCAGCCTCGCCGAGCGGCGCGGCGATCTCGTCGAGATGAAGCCCTCGGGCGGCGGGCGCCAGCGCCTGGTCTTCCATGTGCCGACGCGCGGGCTCATCGGCTATCACGGCACGCTTCTGTCCGAGACACGCGGCACGGCGATCATGAACCGCATGTTCCACGGCTATGCGCCCCATCGCGGGCCGATCGAGACCCGGCGCACCGGCGTGCTCATCTCCAATGGCGAGGGCCATGCCGTCGCCTATGCCCTGTTCAACCTGGAGGACCGCGGCCCGCTGATGATCGGCCCCGGCACGCGCGTCTATCGCGGCATGATCGTCGGCGAGCACGCCCGAGGCCAGGATCTCGAGGTCAATGTGCTCAAGGGCAAGAAGCTGACCAACATCCGCGCCGCCGGCAAGGACGAGAATGTCATCCTGACGCCGCCCTTGACCCTCACGCTGGAGAAGGCGCTGGCCTATATCGGCGAGGACGAGCTGGTGGAGGTGACGCCTGAGAACATCCGCCTGCGCAAGCGCCATCTCGATCCGCATGAGCGCAAGCGCGCCGAGCGCCAGAGCCGCACGGTCGACGCCCTGTGACGTCGGGTTCGGGGGACGGGCGGCGCGGCGCATGTGCGCGGCGCCCCCCTTTCACCGTCCCGTGCGCACTGCAGCGCAGGAGAGCGATGGGATGCGGACCAGGGCAATCGCTCGAAGCCCTAAATCGCCTCTCTTTTCGTCATTGCCGGGCTTGACCCACTGCTGTCCGGTTTATCATGAGGGGAGCTCCAGAGGCATTTGGCGCGGGTCTCGAGGAGCGGGCTCGGGCGGGGCATGCGGGCTGTGGATGGGGCGACGATGCATGAGGTTGAGGCGAACCCGATGGGCAAAAGCCGAGAGCCTCTGAATGGCGCCCTTTTGGTCGAGATAGGCGAGATGGAGCAGCAGATAGGCAATGAGTGCGGCAAAAAAATGGATCCGCACCCTTCGCGGGGCGGGGTATGCAACCCCGCCCCTACTGATCATGCCAGAGCTGGCGGGGTCGCCGAGAGGCTGGCATGACCGTTCCGGTCGGGGTTGAAAAACCCCGACCAGCCAGGGAATTGCATCGGGCGGAGTTGATGGACTGCTGGGATCGCGCCCAAGCGGCGGAGAATCCGGGCAAGATCGAGCCTCTGGAGTGAATGCCATGATACCGTAGGTGATCGAGGCACGGCATGTGGAAGGCTATCGCCTGTGGCTGCGCTTCGAGGATGGGCTCGAGGGCGAGATCGACCTGAGCGATATTCTGCGGGGTCCAGCCTTCGCGCCACTCAAGGAGGTGAGCGCCTTTGCCCGGCTCCGAGTGGATCCCAACTGGCACACGATCGTCTGGCCCGGCGATCTCGACATTGCGCCGGAGAGCCTGCGCACGCGCCTTGAGGCGGCGCTGGCGGAGGGGCACGCAGCCGAGTGAGGGGGGCGAGGGGACATGAATCCCTCGCAGGGCGGCGTTTGTGGGCTCCGCCCCGATTACTCATGCCATCGTTCCGCGCCCTGCATGACCGTTCCGGTCGGGGTTGACCGACCGGCGGAGCAAACGCCCACTGCGCGACCGAGAGGCTGTCAGTAGCACACGGAGTTGTCCGGCTTTCGTAGCACATCATTTGTCTGCTTCTGTTGTTGGCCCTGTGGACGGGCCGGAGGGCGCGTCAGCGACCCAGAGGGCCGTCCACAGGGCTCGGGGCGTCGAAGCGGTTCACGCCGCCAGCTTGCTCTCCTGGACTTCCTGCATCGAGGGCGTGATCAGGGTCCCGTCGCTGCCGTAGTCCGCAATGCGCCGTGGTCCGTGGAAGATCGCCAGCCCGCCATCGGGGTACTCGTGCACCCGTACCCGTGCCTTGACCCAGTGGTGGCGCGAGGGGTGTGGGGGCAGCTGCAGCCGCTTGCCTGCCCAGCTCACCGTGTTGTCGCGGCCAACCTGGCGCTCGCCCTGCACGCAGCAGATGTCGGCGAGCAGTCCCTTGTCGGCCACCGGCACAAAGGCGCTCTCGGCAAGCTCCGGCGCCCTGGCAAAGAGGTCGTTGTGGCGCGGCAGGTAATCCTCCACAATCCACCGGTTGGCCGCCTCGACGTCCCGGATCCCCGCCTTGGCCAGCTCCTTGATCAGCCGGTCCTGGAGCGTCGCGAACATCCTTCTTGTTCCCGGTCCTCGCGGACATGTCTGTCCGCTCGTCCTTCGCCTCTTGCGCTCGCTACGTCCTCGAGCCCCTCCTCGTCGAAATGCTTGCGCAAGCGCCGGAAGTGGCGCTCGGAGCACCCGATCAGCTCTGCTGCATCCATCGCCGACAGCTCCCGCGCCTCCCAGCGGCTCAAAACGTCCCTGAACTTCTGCATCCTTCTGTCCTGTAGCCATCGTGTCCGGCTCATCTCCTGCCCCCCGCATTGCTCAGGGGACGGACTACCGGACAACTCGTGTGCTACCTAACCCGGACAGGTCGTGTGTCAGTGACACAGGGACAGACTGCACAGTTGCAATGGGGGCTCAGGACACTATAGTCCCCTAGGCTTTTGCGGCGATCTCCTCGGCGGGCATGGCCTGTCATGCTGGCAGAAGCCGCCCGGGCGGGCGCGCCTTCATCGGGGCGCTCGCGTGCAAACGCGCGATCCATGCATCCACATCCGGACATTGGCGACCAGTGTTCAGTCGTATTGGGGGACGGCCATGCTGATTACACCAGCCTATGCGCAGGGTGCGCAGGGCGGCGGGGATTTCTTCGTCTCGCTGCTGCCCTTCATCCTGATCTTCGCGATCATGTATTTCCTCATCATCCGCCCCCAGCAGCAGCGTGTGAAGGCGCATCGGGAGATGGTGGCGAATGTGCGCCGCGGCGACACGGTCGTCACGCAGGGCGGCATCATAGGCCGGGTGACCAAGGTGATCGGCGACTCCGAGCTGCAGGTGGAGATTGCCGACGGCGTTCGGGTGCGGATCGTCCGCAGCACGCTCTCCGATGTGCGCACCAAGGGCGAGCCCGTGAAAGACGAGGGCGAGAAGACATGAGCAGTCGGCCCGCGCCTGCGGGCTGCATCGTGCGCAGCTTGCGCTGATCCGGGCTGCGACAGTCCGATGGCAGGCACCGAGACCGAGGTCGCCGCCGAGCGAGTATCGAACACGGAACACCGATCCAGGCCACACCCCCATGCTCCACTTCGCCCGCTGGAAAATCATCACGGTGCTGATCGTCTGCCTGAGCGGCATTCTGTTCGCGCTGCCCAACCTGTTCTCGGCCGAGACCTTGAAGGGGCTGCCCGACTGGATACCGCACAAGCAGGTGCATTTGGGGCTCGATCTGCAGGGCGGCTCGCATCTCCTGCTCGAGATGGATGTGCGCCAGATCGAGCAGGAGTGGCTCGATTCGATCCGCGACGAGGTGCGCCAGCGCCTGCGCAAGGCGAAGATCGGCTATACGGGCCTGCGCATTGTCAAGGATCACGTCCAGGTGCGCATCAAGAAGCCCGAGCAGTACGAGGCCGCCTACAAGGAGCTGAGGGGCATGATCCAGCAGCTCGCGGGCTCCATCTTCACCGGCGCGGGCGGGCCCGATCTCGAGGTGACGCGGGGCGAGAACAATCTCATCCTCCTCAAGCCGACCGACGCAGCGATCACCGAGCGGATCACCAATGCCATCAACTCGGCGCTCGAGACCATCCGCCGGCGCATCGACGCCCTCGGCACCACGGAGCCGACCATCCAGCGCCAGGGGCGCACGCGCATTCTGGTGCAGGTTCCCGGCCTCGACGATCCCCAGAAGCTGAAGGCGCTCATCGGCGAGACCGCCAAGCTCGATTTCCGGCTGGTGCATCCCAGCATGACGCCGAGCGAGGCCAGGCGCACGCGCGTGCCGCCGGGCTGGAAGATCTTTCCCTCCGCCGACGGTTTCGCGGGTGAGTATCTCCTGCGCTCGCGCGCCATCGTGTCGGGCGAGGATCTGGTGGATGCGCAGCCGAGCTTCGATCAGCGCACCAATGAGCCGGTGGTGCTCTTCCGCTTCAATGCCTCAGGCGCACGGCGCTTCGGCCGCGTGACCCAGGAGAATGTGGGCCGCCCCTTCGCCATCGTGCTCGATGGCAAGGTGATCTCGGCCCCCGTCATTCGCGAGCCGATTCTCGGCGGCACCGGGCAGATCAGCGGCAGCTTCACGGTCGAGAGCGCCACCAAGCTTGCCATTCAGTTGCGCTCGGGCGCGCTGCCGGCGGACATGGAGATCGTGGAGGAGCGCACGGTCGGCCCCTCCCTCGGCGCCGATTCCATCGCCGCCGGCGAGGTCGCGGCCGTTGTGGGGCTCATTGCGGTGATCGTCTTCATGCTGGTGGCCTATGGTCAGTTCGGCATCTTCTCGAACATCGCGCTTCTGCTCAATCTGGCGCTCATCATCGGGGCTCTGTCGCTTCTGCAAGCGACCCTGACGCTCCCCGGCATCGCCGGAATCGTGCTCACCATCGGCATGGCGGTGGATGCGAACGTGCTGATCTTCGAGCGCATCCGCGAGGAGGTCCGGGGTGGGAAATCCGCCATCAACGCCATCGATTCGGGCTATTCGCGCGCGCTCGGCACCATTCTGGACGCCAACATCACCACCTTCATCGCGGCCGTCATCCTCTTCTGGCTCGGCTCCGGGCCCATCAGGGGGTTCGCGGTCACACTCTCGATCGGCATTCTGACCTCGGTCTTCACGGCCTTCACCGTGACGCGCCTGATGATCGCTTTCTGGCTCAAGGGCAAGCGGCGCCAGGCGGTGGAAGTGCCCATCTAGAGGGTCGGGATTCGGAGACGACGACATGACATTCAAAGGCTTCGATTTCCTGCCTCATGGCACGGCCATCCCCTTCCTGCCCTTCCGGAAGCTGAGCTTTGCCGCCTCGGGCGCGGCGATACTCCTTTCCATTCTTCTGCTGTTCACGGTCGGGCTCAATTTCGGCATCGACTTCCGCGGCGGAACGCTGATCGAGATTCAGACCAATGACGGGCCGGCGGATATTGGCGCGTTGCGCGCCAAGCTTGGCGGCCTTGGCCTCGGCGATGTGCAAATCCAGGAGTTCGGCGCGCCCAATGACGTGCTCATCCGCGTCGAGGAGCAGCCGGGCGGCGAGAAGGCCCAGCAGAAGGTGGTGGAGAAGGTGCGCGCCGCGCTCGGCGATGGGGTCACCTATCGCCGTGTCGAGGTGGTGGGGCCGACGGTCTCGCAGGAGCTCAAGCGCGATGGCCTGATCGCGGTCATCGTCGCCATCGCCGCCGTGCTGATCTACATCTGGTTCCGCTTCGAGTGGCAGTTCGCCCTCGGCGCCGTGGCCGCTCTCGTCCACGACGTCGTGCTCACATTGGGGCTCTTCGCCGCCCTGCAGCTCGAGTTCAACCTCTCCATCATCGCGGCATTGCTCACCATTGTCGGCTACTCCCTCAACGACACCGTGGTCGTTTACGACCGCGTCCGGGAGAATCTGCGCAAGTTCAAGAAGATGGAGATCATCGCCCTGCTCGACCGCTCCATCAACGAGACGCTCTCGCGCACCATTCTCACATCGGTGACGACGCTGATTGCACTCATCTCGCTCTTCGTGTTCGGCACCGAGGTCATACGCGGCTTCACCTTCGCCATGATCTGGGGCGTGGTTGTCGGCACCTACTCCTCGGTGTTCATCGCCGCGCCTCTGCTCGTCTTCTTCGGCGTCAAGCGCGACTGGAGCGGTTTCGGCGGGGCGCGGCCCAAGGAGCCCGCCACCCGTGTGCGCAGTAGTGGTTTCCAACCGGAGAGCGAGGCGCCACAGGCCCCGGCGGCAGAGAGAGGCGAGCCTGCGGCCACCCGCGCCTCGAGCGCCGATGGCGGAGCCGCCGCCGCGCCATCGTCCGAGGAGGCGGCTGCGAAATCCGCCGAGCCGGTGAGCGGTGCGGGTGTCAATGCGTCGCGTGCCAAGGGCGCCAAGAAGCGCCGCGGGTCAGGCAAGAGCAAGAAGAGGAAAGGCTCCGGCCGGTCGCGCAAGCGGGCCAAGGCCCGCTGACCGGCGGCTGCGGCGGGCCGGCGGAGCGGCGGGTCGAAAGGCGACGGCGCGTTGCCGACCGCGACGGCGATCAAGGGGCTGCATGTGGGAGACATTGAGCCATGAAGGCCATATTGGAGGCGCCGTGGAAGGCGTTCACGCTCGGCTTGGCCGTGGCGGGCATCCTGCTGGCGCTCTATCTCGTGCAGGATGGGGCACTTGACGAGGCGCTCCTGCGCTTTGCGCTGCGCTGGGTGCATGTGGTGTGCGCCATCATCTGGGTCGGCCTCGTCTTCTTCGTCAATTTCGTCATGATCCCCGCCAATTACGCCATCGACGATGCGGGGCGCGCCGTGCTGGCGAAATGGATCGCGCCCGGGGTCGCCATGTGGTTTCGCCAGACCTCGCACATCGCGGTGGCGGCCGGCCTGCTGCTTGCCTGGATGAACGGCTATCTGCTGGAGGCGCTGACCCTCGGCGCCATCGAGGGCTTTGCCGTTCCCAAGCATGTCATGATTGGGCTCGGCATGTGGATCGGCATCGCCATGTGGGTGCTGGTGCATCATTTCATCTGGCCCAACATGCGGATCATGCTCGGCCTCGTGCCGGACAAGAGCAAGGAGGAGCGTTTCGCCGCCCGGGTCCGCATGCGCAATTTCGCCCGCATGAACCTCGTCCTCTCGCTGCCCGTGACCTTCGCCATGGTGGCGGCGCGCAGCCTCTACTGACAGCCGGCACGCCATGGCGGGCCGCGGCAGAGGCGGGGCGACACGGACAAGCGCCGCTGCGCCCGATGTCCACGCCCTGGCCAGCGCCTTCGATCCCGACCGCGCCCTTGCCGCGCGGCTCGCGCCCGAGCCCGCCCGAACCCGCCTCCTGGCGCTGCTCGCCTTCGAGGCCGAGCTCCAGCGCATCCTGACCATCGCCCACGAGCCCGCCCTGGCCGAGATTCGCCTGCAATGGTGGCGCGATAGCCTGCCCCTCATGGCGCAGGGCACGCCGGTCGGCCA
>JALUTE010000536.1 GCA_027058255.1 Methyloligella sp.
CGCATCATCGGCGCACGAGCCCTCGCCCGCACCGACACGGCCTCCGGGCCCGCCCCGCGCTCGCTCCTCGTCGTCACTGATGCCCGCCGCGGCGGCCTCTATGTGCAGGCGCTCGATGCCGACGCGCGCCCCCTCGCCGCGCCGGCGCTGCTCGACAGGGCCGGGGCTCTCGCCCGCCTCGCCGAGCTCCCCGCCCCGGTTCTGCTTGCCGGCAGCGGCGCCCGGCTTGTCGCCGAGGCATGGCGCGGCAATGCGAACGCCCTCGCAGGCGTGCTTGCCGATATCGAGCCGGACGCAGCGACCCTTGCCCGCCTGGCGGTCGATCTCCAGCCCGGCGCGCGCCCGCCGAGCCCGCTCTATCTGCGCCCGCCCGACGCCAGGCCCCAGCCGGCCATGGCCGTTGCCCGCCGCGAGGAATGAGCCGCCCGCCGCGCCCGTCCTCCCGCTCGGATCGCTGGACGTTCCGCGGCCTCATGCCGTATGAAGGGCGTCAGGGAAGGAAACACGAACAAAGAAGACGAATGGCATGGCGAACCGATCTGCCGAGCGCCCGAGCGCTCTCGAGCGCGCCTGCCTTGAGAAAGGCATGCGCATGACCGGCCAGCGCCGGGTGATCGCGCGCGTCTTGTCGGATGCGACCGACCATCCGGACGTGGAGGAGGTGCACCGGCGCGTCGCGGCCGTGGATGCGCGCATCTCGCTCTCCACCGTCTACCGCACGCTTCGGCTGTTCGAGGAGGCCGGCATTCTCGAGCGGCACGATTTCGGCGAGGGCCGGGCACGTTACGAGCGCGTTGCCAAGGAGCACCACGACCACCTGATCGACCTCTCCTCGGGCACGGTGATCGAGTTTCGCAACGAGGAGATCGAGCGGCTGCAGGAGCGCGTGGCGCGCGAGCTCGGTTTCCGGCTGATCGGACACAGGCTGGAGCTCTACGGCGTCCCCCTCCCCGGTCGCCGGAGCAAGGCCAAGGACTAGGCAGGCCCCATGGCGAACCAGAGACGGGTTTTCATCAAGACGTTCGGCTGCCAGATGAACGTCTATGACAGCGAGCGCATGGCCGACCTCCTGCGCCCGGCGGGCTTTGCGCCCGCCGACGACATGGCAGCAGCGGACTTGATCGTGCTCAACACCTGCCACATTCGCGAGAAGGCGGCGGAGAAGGTCTATTCCGAGCTCGGGCGGGTGCGGGCGCACAAGGACCGGCGCCGGGCGGAGGGCAAACGCACCATCGTCGCGGTTGCCGGCTGCGTTGCTCAGGCGGAGGGACGCGAGATCACGCGCCGGGCGCCGGTGGTCGATCTCGTCCTCGGCCCGCAGAGCATCCATCGCATGGCCGACCTTGTCGCCCGTCTCGACGCGGGCGAGCGGCCGATCATCGAGACCGACTTTCCCGAGGAGGACAAGTTCGCGCATCTGCCGGCCCGGCCGGCCCGGCGTGCGCCCACCGCCTTTCTCACCATCCAGGAAGGTTGCGACAAGTTCTGCACCTTCTGTGTCGTGCCCTATACGCGCGGCGCCGAGCAGTCGCGCCCGCTTGGCGCCGTTCTCGAGGAGGCGGAGCGGCTCGTCGCGGGCGGGGTGCGCGAGATCACCCTGCTGGGGCAGAATGTGAATGCCTGGCACGGGGCGGGCCGCGATGGCGGCCCCGCAACGCTCGCCGACCTCATCGCGGCGCTCGCCCGCATTCCGGGCCTTGCGCGCATCCGCTACACCACCAGCCATCCACGCGACATGGATGCGGGTCTCATTCATGCCCACGGCGCCATCGACAAGCTGATGCCCTATCTGCATCTGCCGCTCCAGTCGGGCTCGGACCGCATTCTCGCCGCCATGAACCGCCGCCACACGGCGCAGGACTATCTCGACATTGTCGAGCGCCTGCGCGCGGTGCGCCCCGACATTGCCCTGTCCACCGACATCATCGTCGGCTTTCCGGGCGAGAGCGATGCGGATTTTCGGGCCACGATGGATGTGGTGGAGGCGGTGGGCTTTGCACAGGCCTATTCCTTCAAATACAGCGCCCGGCCGGGAACCCCCGCGGCAGCGCTCGACAATCAGGTGCCCGAGCCGGTCAAGGCCGAGCGCCTCGCGGCCCTGCAGGCGGTGCTCAAGGCGCAGCAGGCCCGCTTCAACGCCGCCTGCGTGGGGCGCACCC
>JALUTE010000537.1 GCA_027058255.1 Methyloligella sp.
ATGCGCGAGACCGGCGCCATCAAGGCCCTGGCGCACATCACCGGCGGCGGGCTGGTCGAGAACGTGCCGCGGGTGCTGCCCGCCGGTCTCGAGGCCGTCATCGACCTCGGCGCCTGGCAGGCGCCGGCGGTCTTCCGCTGGATCCGGGACGCGGGCGGCGTGGCCGAGCACGAGATGCTGCGCACCTTCAATTGCGGGGTCGGCATGGTGGTGATCGCCGGCAGGGCCGATGCGGACCGCGTCGAGGCAGCCTTGCGCGCGGCAGGCGAGGCGCCGTTTGCCATCGGCGCCCTCGCCGAGGCATCCGACGGGGCCGCGGCGCCGGCCGTGCGTTTCGAGGGCACGCTCTCCTTCGCGCGGGGGGCGCGCCCGGGAGGCGCGTCATGAGCGCCCGCAAGCGCGTCGGGATCCTCATCTCGGGTCGGGGGTCGAACATGGCCTCGCTCATCGAGGCGGCCCGCGCGCCGGACTATCCGGCCGAGATCGTCGTCGTCGTCTCCAACCGGCCCGGCGCGCCGGGGCTTGCGCGCGCCGCCGAGGCGGGCATTCCCACGCGCACCATCGACCACAAGGGCTATGAGAGCCGCGAGGCGTTCGAGCGCGCCCTGCACATGGCGCTGGTCGATGCGGATGTCGAGCTCATCTGCAATGCCGGCTTCATGCGGCTGCTGACCGAAAGTTTCGTGGAGCGCTGGCACGACCGCCAGCTCAACATCCACCCCTCGCTGCTGCCCGCCTTTCGCGGCCTGCACACCCATGAGCGCGCGCTTCAGGCGGGGGTGCGGATTGCCGGATGCACCGTGCATTTCGTGCGCACCGAGATGGACGCCGGCCCCATCATTGCCCAGGCCGCGGTGCCGGTGCTGCCGGGTGACACGCCCGACACGCTCGCCGCACGCATTCTCGAGGCCGAGCACCGGCTCTATCCGCATGCGCTGCGGCTCGTGGCGTCGGGCGCCGTGCGGGTGGCGGGTGAGACGGTCATCTTCGCGAAAGGGGAGAGGCCGGGCCCGGCGCTGTTCTCGCCTCCCCTGCCCGAGGGGTGATCTCGAGGACGGCGCGGCCAGGGCAGCCAGCGCGGTCCGGGCGGCCGGGAAAGCCGCGCCTCGCGGTCAGTGCACGGCCGCCAGCGCCTTCTCCGCATCGGCGCGGATGCGGGCCAGCATGGAGGCGAGGCCATTGGAGCGCTGCGGCGTCAGATGCTCCCTGAGGCCGAGGCGGTCGAGAATGGCATTGGCATCGATGGCGAGGATCTCGTCGGCCCGTTTGCCGGAATAGATGGCGAGGAGAATGGCGATGAGCCCGCGCACGATATGGGCGTCGCTGTCGCCGAGAAAATGCAGCACGGGCGCCTTGCCCGCCCCGTCGCTCTCGATGCGGGTGGCGAGCCACACCTGGCTGACACAGCCCTGCACCTTGTTGGCGTCGTTGCGCGCCTTCTCGGGCAGGGGCGGCAGCTCGCGCCCGAGCTCGATCACATAGCGGTAGCGGTCCTCCCAGTCGTCCAGGAACTCGAAATCGGCGAGTATGCTGTCCAGGCTCATCGCATGTCCGTTCGCTGCTGGCTGGCGGCGTGGCCCCGGCCCCGGCCGATGTCTCGCCGCCCGTCCCATGCTGTGAAGCTGGTGATACCATTCAATGCCGGCAAGGAGGGCGGAGCGCGAGGCGGCAGAACCCGTCCTTACGCGCCTGCCAAGGCATGCGTCAAGCTGCGCTCGGCCTCAGCGCCAGTCGGCGCGGCCCGCCGTGCCGGGCCATGCGGTGCCCGCGCGAGGCGTCGTGCGCCGGGCGACGCGGGGTGGAGAGGCCCACGTCTCCGCTTTGGAGCGCTCGAGGGCAGCACTCGGCGTGCCCCGTCCCGCCTCGACGATCTGGGATGCCATGGAAGCGGCCGAGGCCACCTTCAGCTTGAAATAGGCCCAGGCCTGCCGGCCCTTGTCGCACGCCGCCTCGTTGCGCTCGCAAAAGGTGGCCGCGCGATGCACGCCCGCCTGGACAGCCTTGACCAGCGCGCGCTGGCTCTGCGGGTCCGACGGCAGGAGCAGGATGACGAGCGCAAGCCAGAAACCGGTCCTGATCAAAAACACGAGAGCGCCTCCCCCTTGAGAGCGGGGAGAAGCCCCCGAGCGATGGGCGCATCAAAACACGA
>JALUTE010000538.1:0-2503 GCA_027058255.1 Methyloligella sp.
CGGCCCCTCCTCCCGAGGGGCTGGGGCAAACAGGAGGCGGCGACACCGCCCCAACGCCCTGCGCGCAAGCAGCACGCCGCCGAACCGTCGGCGATGGGCGCCCCTGCCGCCCCCGCGACTAGCCCTTGCCCTTTGCCTTGGCCGCGGCGCGCTTGGCCTTGCGCACATCGCTCTTGCCCACCTCGCCGGCCGGCTTGGCGCTCGGCCGCTTGAGCGGCGCGATGGCAACCGAGCCTCCAGCCTTCTTCACCGCCTCGACCGCGCTCTTGGACGCGCCCGCCACCTCGAAGCTGAGCGCGGCCTTGATCTCGCCCTTGCCCAGCAGGCGCACCCCGTCCTTCACCCGCCGGATGAGGCCTGCCGCGCGCAGCGCCTCGGCATCGACAGGCGCCTTGGCGTCGAGCCGGCCCGCATCCACGGCCGCCTGGATTCGGCCCAGATTGACCACGTTGAAATCCTTGGCGAAGATGTTGTTGAAACCGCGCTTCGGCAGGCGGCGATGGAGGGGCATCTGCCCGCCCTCGAAGCCCTTGATGGCAACACCGGAGCGCGACTTCTGGCCCTTCACGCCCCGGCCGGCCGTCTTGCCCTTGCCCGAGCCGATGCCGCGGCCGACACGCTTGCGCGGCCGGGTCGCGCCGGGATTGTCTCTCAGTTCATTGAGCCGCATGTCACTTCTCCGAGCCTGGGGCCTGGTCCTCGACCACGCGCACCATATGCGCCACCTTCGCGATCATGCCGCGCACGGCGGGCGTGTCCGGCAGGGTCCGACGGCGCCCGATGCGCCCGAGCCCCAGCCCGATCAGCGTCGCGTGCTGATCCTTGGGGCGGCGAATGGAGCTCCCGGTCTGCTCGACCGTGATCCGCTTGCCGGCGCCGATGCTGGCCTTCGTCTTCTTCTTCGCAGCCATGTCTCGTCCGTTCCTGTTTCCGGCAGGGGCAAGCCCGGCCTCTCCAGCCCGACGATCCCCCCTCAAGGGGCCGCGCGCCCATTGCCGGGACGCCGGAGGTGTCGGTTCCTCTGCCCTAAGCCGCCGGTGCCTCGCCCTCGCTGGCCACGCTGGCCTCGCTGGCCACGCTGGCCTCGCCGGCTGCACTGGCCTCGCCGGCCGCGCCATCGCGCCTGCGCGCCACGATCTCACTCACCTTCTTGCCCCGCCGCGCCGCAACGCCGCGCGGGCTGTCCTCCCGTGCCAGCGCCGCGAATGTCGCGCGCACCATGTTGTAGGGATTGGACGAGCCCATGGACTTGGCCACCACATCCTGCACGCCGAGGGTCTCGAACACGGCGCGCATGGGACCGCCGGCTATGATGCCGGTGCCCGGCGGCGCGGCGCGCAGAATGACCTTGCCCGCGCCGTGGCGACCAGAGACATCATGATGCAGGGTCCGCCCTTCCCTGAGCGGCACCTTGATCATGTTGCGCTTGGCCTGCTCGGTGGCCTTGCGGATCGCCTCGGGCACCTCGCGCGCCTTGCCATGGCCGAACCCGACCCGGCCCTTCTGGTCGCCGACGACGACGAGCGCCGCGAAGCCGAACCGCCGGCCGCCCTTGACCACCTTGGCGACGCGATTGATGTGCACGAGCTTGTCGATGAACTCGCTCTGCTCGTCACGGTCGCGCCTGGGACCGCGTCCCGATCCGCGCATTGGATTGCGTGCCAATTCTCTTCCCCTTGAGCCTGCCTAGAACTTGAGACCGCCTTCGCGCGCCGCCTCGGCGAGCGCCTTGACGCGTCCGTGATAGAGGTAGCCGCCGCGATCGAACACCACGGCCTCGATGCCGGCCTGCCGCGCGCGCTCGGCGATCAGCTTGCCGACCTCGCCCGCCGCGGCCACATCCGCGCCGGTCTTGAGCTTGGACTTGATCGCCTTGTCCAGGGTCGATGCGGCGGCGAGCGTGCGCCCGGCCGCATCGTCGATCACCTGCGCATAGATGTTCTTCGACGAGCGGAACACCGACAGGCGCGGCTTGCCGCCCGACGTCTTGCGCAAGTTGGCGCGCACCCGCGCCTTGCGTCTCTCGAACCTGTTCTTCTGGGCACCCATGGCGTCTCTCGCTACTTCTTCTTGCCTTCCTTGCGGAAGATGTATTCACCCTGATAGCGGATGCCCTTGCCCTTGTAGGGCTCGGGCGGGCGAAAGGCGCGGATCTCGGCGGCCACCTGGCCGACGCGCTGCTTCTCGATCCCGCTCACCACGACCTGCGTCTGACTCGGGCACTGCACCTCGATTCCCTCGGGCACCGAGTAGATCACATCGTGGCTGAGCCCGAGCTGGAGCTGCAGATCGCGCCCCTTCAGCATGGCGCGATAGCCGACGCCGTTGATTTCGAGCGTCTTGGTGTAGCCCTCGGTCACCCCGGTGACGAGATTGGCGACCAGGGTGCGGGACATGCCCCACATGGAGCGGGCGCGCTTGCTCTCATTGACCGGCGCGACGACGATGCCCTCGTCCGTCTTCTCGACCGTGACATCGTCGACCAGCGTGACCTCGAGCGTGC
>JALUTE010000538.1:2513-7071 GCA_027058255.1 Methyloligella sp.
TAGCCATGCGGCCGGGGCGCGCGCCCCGGCCGCATGGCTAGAAGACCGAGCACAGCACCTCGCCGCCCACATTCTCCATTCGCGCCCTGGCGTCCGACATGACGCCCTTCGGCGTCGAGAGGATGGACACGCCCAGGCCGTTGGCCACGGTGGGCAGGTTGCGCACGGGCGAGTAGACCCGACGGCCGGGGCGCGAGATGCGCTTGATCTCCTTGATCACCGGCTCGCCATCGAAATATTTGAGCTCGATCTCGAGCTCCGACTTGCCGCCCTCATAGTCGACGCGCGTATAGCCGCGAATGTAGCCCTCTTCCTGGAGCACATCCAGAACGCGGGCACGCAGCTTGGACGCCGGCGTCACCACCTTGGGCTTGCGCCGCATCTGTGCATTGCGGATCCTGGTGAGCATATCGCCCAGGGGATCGGTCATCGACATCGCCTTTGCCTCCCCTTACCAGCTCGACTTGACCATGCCCGGAATGAGCCCGCGCGATGCAAGCTCACGCAGCGCCACGCGCGAGATCTTCAGCTTGCGATAATAGGCCCGCGGCCGCCCGGTGAGCTCGCACCGGTTGCGCACCCGCACGGGGCTCGCATTGCGCGGCAGCTCGGCGAGCTTGAGGCGCGCCTGGAAGCGCTCCTCGGCCGGCAGGCTGCGGTCCTTCGCGATCGCCTTGAGCCGGGCGCGCCGGCTGGCATATTTCTTCGCCAACTGCTTGCGGCGTTTGTTCTTCTCTATGGCACTCGTCTTCGCCATGTCACCTCCTTGGCGTTGCCGGGTCTCGTCCGAGCCGGCCCTTGCGGGCGCGGCGCGGATCAGTCCCGGAACGGAAAGTCGAAGCCTCTCAGGAGCTCGCGCGCCTCGTCGTCGGTGGCGGCCGTCGTGCACACCACCACGTCAAAGCCCCATATCTCGTCCACCTTGTCGTAATCGATTTCCGGAAAGACGATGTGCTCCTTGATGCCGAGGGCGTAGTTGCCGCGCCCGTCGAAGCTCTTGGGGCTGAGGCCGCGGAAATCCTTCACCCGCGGCAGAGCGATCGTCACCAGGCGGTCCAGAAACTCATACATGCGGTTCTTGCGCAGCGTCACCTTGGCGCCGACGGGCATGCCGTCACGCAGCTTGAAGGTGGCGATGGACTTGCGCGCCTTGGTGATCACCGGCCGCTGCCCGGCGATGAGCGCCAGGTCGCCGGCAGCCGCCGTCACCTTCTTCTTGTCCGCCACGCCCTCGCCGATGCCCATATTGAGCACCACCTTGTCCAGCCGCGGCACCTGCATCGGATTCTTGTATCCGAACTTCTCGATCATCGCGGCGCGCACCACCTCCTCGTAGCGCTTGCGAAGCCGCGGCACGTAGACCGACTCAGCCATCGATCACCTCTCCCGAACGTTTGGCGTAGCGAACCTTGCGGCCGTCCTCGAGGACCTTGTAGCCGACCCGGGTCGGCTTGCCGTCCTTGGGATCCTCGAGGGCGAGGTTCGAAATGTGGATGGGGGCCTCCTTGCGGATGATCCCACCCTCCTGGTTCGCGGTCTGCTTCTGGTGCCGGGAGACCATGTTGATGCCCTGGACGATGGCCTTCATCTGCTTCGGCATCACGCGCAGCACCTCGCCCCGGCGCCCCTTGTCGCGCCCCGTGCGCACGACCACGTGGTCGCCCTTCTTGATCTTCAGCTTGACCATCACAGCACCTCCGGAGCGAGGGAAATGATCTTCATGTGATTGCGCGCCCGAAGCTCACGGGTGACGGGGCCGAATATGCGCGTGCCGATCGGCTCGCCCTGGGCATTGATCAGCACCGCGGCGTTGCGGTCGAAACGGATGCGCGAGCCATCGGCGCGGCGCACCCCATGGGCCGTGCGCACGATCACCGCCCGCATCACCTGGCCCTTTTTCACGCGCCCGCGCGGGATCGCCTCCTTCACGGAGACCACAATGATGTCGCCGATGCCCGCGGTCTTGCGCTTGGAGCCTCCGAGCACCTTGATGCACTGCACGCGGCGCGCGCCCGAATTGTCGGCGACGTCCAGATTTGTCTGCATCTGAATCATCGAAGCTGCCTTTCTCGTCGATCCTCACCGCGCCCTGTGCGCCTCACCACCGGAGATGGGCGCCCGCGCTGCCACATGTCTCTCACGCCATCGGCGCCGTCCGGCCCTGCCCGCGGCCCGCGCGTCATGGGCGATCCCCATCCGGCCGGCCCCGCGCGGCGCTCCACTCCGCGCGGGCTCTACTCGCGCGCGCCCTCCTCCTGCAACACCCGCCACCTCTTGGTCTTGGAGATGGGCGGACACTCGATGATGCGCACCGCATCTCCCACCTTGAGGGCATTGGCCTCGTCATGGGCGTGGTATTTCTTCGACCGCCGCACCGTCTTCTTGTAGAGCGGATGCTTGAACCGCCGCTCCACGCGGACGACGACCGTCTTGTCACCCTTGTCGGAGACCACGGTCCCCTGAAGTATGCGCTTGGGCATGGCTGCTTATCCCTGTGCCTCGGCTCCGCTGGCCCGCTTCTCCGCCGCCAGCGTCTTGATCCGCGCAATGTCGCGCCGCACCTGGCGGACACGCGCCGTGTTCTCGAGCTGTCCCGAAGCCTTCTGGAAGCGCAGGTTGAACTGCTCCTTCTTCAGCTTGACCAGCTCGTCGTCGAGCTGATCCAACGACATCGCTCTCAGATCGCTCGCCTTCATCTCGACCACCTCGTCACCACGGCCCCGCCTCGATCCCTCCGAGGGCCGGGCCCTTCATGTCATCTCATCGTCTCACGGGGGCCAGTCACAGCCCCATCGCATCCCTTCGCGGCCCCGTCGCGCTCTGCGCGCCTCTCGCCGCCCGGCATGCCGCCCGTCCCGCGGCCGCTCAGTCTCCGAAGCGGCGCACCACCCGGGTGCGGATGGGCAATTTGGCCGCCGCCAGCCTCAGCGCCTCGCGCGCCACGGGCTCGGCGACGCCGTCGATCTCGAACATGATCCGCCCGGGCTTCACCTTGGCAGCCCAGTATTCGGGGCTCCCCTTGCCCTTGCCCATGCGCACCTCGGTCGGCTTCTTGGACACCGGCACGTCCGGGAAAATGCGGATCCACACACGCCCTGCGCGCTTCATGTGGCGCGTCATGGCCCGGCGCGCCGCCTCGATCTGGCGGGCGGTGATGCGCGCCGGCGCCTGCGCCTTGAGGCCGAAGGAGCCGAAATTGAGCCGCGTGCCGCCCTTGGCCGCGCCCTTGATCCGGCCCTTGTGGGCCTTGCGAAACTTCGTCCGTTTGGGTTGCAGCATCGCTTTTGTCTTTCGTTCCCTGTCGGGGCGGAGCCTGCCCCGGACCCCGATCCCGTCAGCCGCGCGGGGCGGGGCGGCCGCCGCCCCCTTCGCGGCGCATGCGCCCGGTGTCCTGGGACTCGATGGCGCGCCGCTCCTGCGCCATCGGATCGTGCTCCATGATCTCGCCCTTGAAGATCCACACCTTCACGCCGATCACGCCATAGGCCGTCTTGGCGACCGCCGTGCCATAGTCGATATCGGCCCGGAGCGTGTGCAGGGGCACGCGGCCCTCGCGATACCATTCCATGCGCGCGATCTCCGCACCGCCCAGACGGCCGCCGCAATTGATGCGGATGCCGAGCGCGCCGAGGCGCATGGCCGACTGCACCGCCCGTTTCATCGCCCGCCGGAAGGCCACGCGGCGCTCGAGCTGCTGGGCGATGGCCTCGGCGACGAGCGTTGCGTCGATCTCAGGCTTGCGCACCTCCACGATGTTGAGATGCACCTCCGAGTCCGTCATGGTCGCGAGCTTGCGGCGCAGCTTCTCGATATCCGCGCCCTTCTTGCCGATCAGAATGCCGGGGCGGGCCGTGTGCACCGTCACCCGGCACTTCCTGTGCGGGCGCTCGATCACCACCTTGGAGATGCCGGCCTGGCGGCGCTTCTCCAGGATGAAGTCGCGGATCTTCAGGTCCTGGTGCAAGAGGTCGCCATATTCGCCGCCCTCGGCGTACCAGCGCGAATCCCAGGTGCGGTTGATCCCGAGCCGGAGCCCGATCGGATTGACTTTCTGTCCCATGTCCTCGGTCTCCCTACTCGGCCTCTTCGACCTGCCGGACCACCACCGTGAGCTGCGAGAACGGCTTCAGGATCCGCGCCGCACGCCCGCGTGCCCGCGGCCGCCAGCGCTTCATCACAAGGTTCTTGCCCACATGCGCCTCGGCGACCACGAGCTGGTCGACATCGAGGCCGTGATTGTTCTCCGCATTGGCGATGGCGGACTGCAACGTCTTCTTCACGTCCCTGGCGATGCGCTTGCGCGAGAAGGTCAGGTCCGCGAGCGCCTTCTCCACCGGCTTGCCCCGGATCATGGCCGCGACCATGTTGAGCTTGATGGGGCTCACGCGAAGATTGCGCGTCACCGCCTGGGCCTCGTTGTCGGCCAGCCTGCGCTCCCCCTTGGGCTTGCCCATGGGCCTATCTCCTCTTCGCCTTCTTGTCGGCGGCGTGACCGTAATAGGTCCGCGTCGGCGCGAACTCGCCGAACTTGTGGCCGACCATGTCGTCGGTCACCAGG
>JALUTE010000539.1 GCA_027058255.1 Methyloligella sp.
TTGAAATTGCCCACGCGGCGCGCAATCATGATGGCTGGCAGGCATGTTGATCGAGGGAGGCGCCGTTGAGCGATACCGAACCCATACGTTTTCGCCCGCGTGCCCGGGACCCGCATGCGGACAGACGAGGAGCGGGCACGCACAATGGGGGCACCCAGCGAGGGGGCGCGCCGATCGCGGGGCGCACAGCCGTCATCGCGGCCCGCCCGAAGGGGCCGCGCCGGCCGGTGAGCGGGATCGCTTTCGACCGCCGCGAGCTCACTCAGATTCTCGGCCTCTATGGCCGCAAGGTCGCCGCAGGCGAGTGGCGCGACTATGCCATTGACATGATGCGGGAGAAGGCGGTGTTCTCCATCTTCCGCCGCTCGAGCGAGGTGCCGCTCTACCGGATCGAGAAAAGCCCGCGCCTTGCGCGCCGCCAGGGCGCCTACAGCGTGATTGCGGCCACCGGCCTCATCCTCAAGCGCGGCCACGATCTGCGCCACGTGCTGCGGGTGCTGGAGCGCAAGCTGCATCTGGTCGAAGGCTGACTGCCTGCAAGGCCGGTGGCGCCTGGCCCGCCGCGGAAGGAAGCCGCCCGGGGAAGAGCGCGATTGCGGCATCACGGGCCGGCCCTATCCGACGGCCTGGTTGAATACGTTCTTGAGAAAGAAGAGGCCGAAGAAGCAGATCAGCCCCGCGAGCACCGGGGTGGCCAGCCAGCCAACGACGATCGAGCCGAGCACGCGCCATCTGATGCCGCCGACGCCCTTGAGAATGGCGATGCCCACCACGGCGCCGACCACCGCCTGGGAGGACGAGACGGGCACGAGCGGGATGGTGGGCAGGCCCCGCGCCGCGAGCCAGGCCTCCAGGCCGCGCGAAGCGAACATGAACAAGACGATGGAATGGGCGAGCACGGCCGCGAGCGCCGCCACGGGCGAGATGCGCCCGAGCTCGCTGCCCACCGTCATCATGACGTTGCGGGAGTAGGTGAGCACGCCCGCCGCAATGGCCGCCCCGCCGATGAGAAACAGGATCTGTGCCGAGCTCAGCCGGAGCCAGCCCATGAGAGCGAGGTCGGGAAAGGGGCTCGCCGGCACGAACACGCCCACCACATTGGCGATGTTGTTGGCGCCGAGGGCATAGGCTCCGAAGGCGCCGGAGAGCACCAGCGCGATGCGCGTATAGGCATCGGCCCGCACCAGATGCACATGCGAGCGGTGCAGCCAGGCATGCAGCGCCTTGTAGAGCGGAATGGCGATGAGGCCCGAGAGCACCGGGCAGATGACCCCGGTGCCGAGAATGGTGGTGAGCGTGGCGGCATCGGTCGGGCTGGCCGTGAACAGGTTCCAGCCGACAATGCCGCCGACGATGGCCTGGGTGGTCGAGACCGGCAGGCCCGCCTTGGTCATCAGCCAGACGGCGATGGCGGCGGCGAGCGCCGTCATGAAGGCGGCGGGCAGGGTGGAGATGGCGCCGAGCTTGCCGAGCGTGTGGGCCGCGCCCGCCCCGCTCACCACCGCGCCCAGAATGACGAAGACGGAGCAGATGAGGGCGGCGGTCCGCCAGCGGATCATGCGCGTGCCGACGGCAGTGCCGAAGACATTGGCGGCGTCATTGGCCCCGAGGGCCCAGCCGAGGAAGAGGCCGCTCGTGAGAAAGAGCAGAACGCTCGGATCGATGCTCACGCCGGCGCCCCCTCCCATCGCTCTCAGACGGTGCGCTTGATGGCGTAGATGGCGAGCCGGTCCGCCACGTCCTCGGCCCAGTCGGCGATATTGTCGATGTGCTCGACGAAGCAGCGCAGATGCATCTTGTGGGCGAGATCGAGATCGGTGGCGAAAATCTCCCGCTTCAGGCGGGTGCTGATCCGGTCCGCCTCCTTCTCGTAGAGAAGCACCTTGTGATTGTAGTCTCCCACCATCTGCGGCGCGCGGAAGAAGGAGCGGGCGGCGAGAACGAGGGATTCGACCGCATCCACCGCCATGTTGGTGAGCTTCCTGTACTGGGAGCGGAACTCGCTCGGGATGTCGGGCTGCTCGATGTCGAAGCCCCAGAGCGCGCCCTCGAACAGGTTGATCACATTGTCGAGGGTCTCGACGAGGCCGAGCACGTCGCCGCGCGAGTCGGGAATGAGGGTGTAGGTATAGAGC
>JALUTE010000540.1 GCA_027058255.1 Methyloligella sp.
GTGGTGCTGTTGATGGCGAAAGCGCCGGCGGTGTTGCCGCCTGTGATGGCGTAGGTGAGCACATCGCCGGTATCGGGATCAGCGGCCGGCACGGTCCCGACAGGGGTGCCGTTCGTGGAGTTTTCCGCAATGGCGAAGGTCTGGTCCAGGGCGGTTGGCGGGTCGTTCACCGGATTGATCGCGATGGCCACGTTATGGCTTGTGAGCTGAGCCCCACCGGAACCGGTCAGGCCCTGGTCGTTCACGGAGATCTGGAGCGAAGCAGACGTGTCGCGATCGGGCGTGGGATCGAAACGCAGGCCATCCAAGGCGGTGTTGACGTCGGTGATCGAGCCGGTAAAGGTCATGGCGGCATCCGCGGTTCCGTCGCCGGTGGTGAAGCTGAGTCCAGCGGTGCCAGAGAGCGTCACGGTGCCCCCGGTCACGCTCAGGCTGACCTCGACCGCACCGCCAGCCGCATCGGGATCGTTGATGGTGATTCCGTTGCCGCTCCCGGAGTAGAAGGCCAGAGGCGTGTCCTCATCCGTCGTTTCCGTGGCCGGGGCGCTCACCGCCGGGGGATCGTTCACGGCACCGATCGTCAGCGTGGCGGTAGCGACATTGCTGTTGTCCACCCCGTCGTTGGCCACCACGGTGATCAGGCGCGTCGTCGTGTCCGGATTCTGGCTCGTGTTGTCGTAGGTGAGCGTGCGCAGCACCTGCTGGTAGTTGGCGATCGTATCCACGCCGGTCAAGCTCAATTGGCCCGTGGCGCCGTCATACGATGCCGCGATGGCCGTACCTGTGGTATCGGCGGCCAGCAACTCAGCGGTACCGTCCAAAGGATTCAGCAGCGTAGCGGTGATCGAGCTCATGTAGAGCGAATCGAGGTCGGTGAGCGTGGCATCGGCATCGGCGATCGGTACGGGGCCCACGTCTTCTGTGAAGGCGCCGGCGAAATCGGCGCCGCTCGCACCGGAGCTGTCATCGGCGTCCAGGTCCAATTGTGACGGATCGTTCGTGGTGGACAGGTTGATGGTCAGGGATGCTGCGTTGCTGGTTCCGCCGTCGCCGTCGGTCAGCACGAACTGCACGGTGCGCGGGTGGCCAAAGGGATTGCTGGAAACGTTCTGATACGTGATGTTGCGCATCAATGCTTGGGCGGCAACGATGTCGGCGCTGGCATTGAACGTCACCGCCAACGGGGTCGAACCGTCGGTTCCTCCCGTGAACGAGCCGATCGCGACGCCGCCGTAGGTAACCTGGCTGCCCGATATGCCGATCTGGCCCGGCCCGGTGCCCTCATTGCGAATCGCCAATCGATCATTGGTCGTGCCGCCTGCGGTGAATTCGATGGTCAGGGTGCCGGTGTCGTAGTTCCCCGCGTCGGGATCCGCGGCTGTGGCGCTCGAGTCGATCACGATGGGAGGCGTTTGCTCGACGTACGTGGCCGAGCCGGCTGGCAGACTGATCACCGGATCGTCGTTGATGGGGTTGACGGTGACTGCGATCGCATCGGTGTCGGATTGTGCTCCGCCGGAGCCGGTGTTTCCAAGATCGTCGGTGGTGATCTGGACGCTGGTCGTGCCAGCAAAGTCGGCCGCGGGGGTGAACGTCATGCCCTCCAGGGCGGCATTGACATCACCGATCGTGCCGGCGAACGTCATGGCCGCGTCGGCTGTGCCATCGCCGCTGGAGAAGGTGAGCCCCGCTGTGCCGGACAGGGAAATCACCCCGTCGGCGGCCGCCAGCGTGACCTCGACCGGATTGGTCCCTGCATCCGCATCGCTGATCGAAAGCGGATTCCCCGTGGCCACGGAGAAGGTCAGCACCGTGTCCTCGTCCATGACCTGAGCCTCGGGAACGCCGTTCACCGGTGCATTGTTCGGACCGGCGAGCGTGCCGAACTGGCGGGCGAATACGCCGTCGGCGTCGCCTTCGCCGCTGCCGCTCCACACGACGACGGCATTGTCCAGGTTCAGCATGGCCAGCGAAGCCATGTGCTGGCTGGCGGCGGTCGTCTGATTCACGCGGAACTGGGCGCCGATCGCATTGCCGGCGCCATCGTACTTTTGCGCGAACACGCCGGCGCCGTCCCCTGCGCCGCTGCCTTCCCATGTGACGATAACGCTGCCGGGCGCGTGCATGGCG
>JALUTE010000541.1 GCA_027058255.1 Methyloligella sp.
CGCGCCTGCGTCGATCACGGCACCTGCCCGCTCGAGCGTGATGCCGCCGATGGCAACGAGGGGCAGGGGCGCGATACGCCCGGCCCATTCGCGCACCCGCGCGAGGCCCTGGGGCGCCCAGGGCATCTTCTTGAGGGTGGTCTCGAAGACCGGGCCGAGGGCCACATAGTCCGGCCGCGCCGCAAGCCCCCGCTCCAGCTCCGCATGGCTGTGGGTGGAGACGCCGAGCCGGATGCCGGCGCCGCGAATGGCCGCGAGATCGGCGCCTTCGAGGTCCTCCTGACCGAGATGCACCCAGTCGGCGCCCTCGGCAATCGCAACCTCCCAATGGTCGTTCACCACCAATGTGCAGCCATGGGCGCGGCAGAGCGCAAGGCCCTCGCGCACCTGGCGGCGGATGTCGGCCGCGCTTGCATCCTTGATGCGCAATTGCACGAACTTGACGCCGAGCGGCACCAGCCGCGCGAGCCAGCCCGCATCCGGCACGATGGGGTAGAAGGGATGCAGCCGCTCGGTCACGGCCGCCCGCCCCCCGGGCCGCCCTTCTCGCCCGCCGCCTCGTCCAGATCGAAAAAGGGCGTCCCCGCCACGGGCGTCGAGGGCCGGGCCATGTCGCGCGGCTCCATGATGCCCGCCCGCCAGGCCGTGCGCCCGGCACGGATCGCGTCCGCGAACGCGCCGGCCATGGCCACGGGGTCGCCGGCCTTGGCCACCGCCGTGTTCAGCAGGATGGCGTCGAAGCCCATCTCCATGGCCGCCGCCGCATGGGAGGGCGCGCCAATGCCCGCATCGACGATGAGCGGCACATCCGGGAAATAGGCCCGGAGCGTGCGCAGGCCATAGGGGTCGTTGAGGCCGCGGCCCGAGCCGATGGGCGCCGCCAGCGGCATGAGGACCTCGCAGCCCGCCTCCAGAAGGCGCTCGGCGATGGAGATGTCGTCGCTCATATAGGGAAAGACCTTGAAGCCGGCATTGACGAGGGAGCGTGCCGCCCCCAGAAGGCCGAGCTGATCGGGCGCGAGGGTGTCGTCATTGGCGATCACCTCGAGCTTGATCCAGTCGGTGCCGAACACCTCGCGCGCCATCTCGGCCGTTGTGACCGCCTCCTTCGGCGTGTGGCAGCCGGCCGTATTGGGCAGAACGCGCACGCCGAGGCCGGAAATCAGCTCCCAGAACTTCGCGCCCGCGCTGCCGCCGGCGCCTTCGCGGCGCAGCGAGACCGTCACGATCTCCGCACCCGAGGCGCGCACGGCATCGGCCATGACCTTGGGCGAGGGATACTGCGCCGTGCCGAGCAGCAGGCGAGAGGAGAACGTCTCTCCATAGAGCGTGAGCAAGTCCGGCCGCGCGGGGCCCGTCTCGCCACTCCCGTTCTCTTCGACGCGATGATCCATGTCTCTCCCTTTCGCCCCAGCGCCGGCAGGGCCGGGCCGCCAGCCGGCCGGCACGTTCACCCGCTCGGCTCAGCCCCCTTGGCGCGGACTCACGATCTCGATCCGGTCGCCTGCGGCAAGGCGGGTCTCGGCGCGCCGGCTGGCCGGCACGAAATCGCCATTGACCGCCGTGGCGATGCGCCCGTCGCCATGGCCGAGCTCGGCGCAAAGCTCGGCGAGGGTGCGTGCCCGCGTCTCTCGCGCCTCTCCATTCAAGACGATCTGCAAAGACTCGACCCGCTGCATCGCTGCACTCGAACGTCCGCGTGGCCCCTCCGCCTCGCGGGGGTCATAGCACAGCGCGTTTGCCCGCATGTAGTGAAATTCGCCCTGCGGCGCGCCCCGCGGCGCACCTCGAACGGGCTTACGACCAAATTCGGTTTGCGCCCCATCGAGGCGTCGAGTAGCCTCGTTCTGTCGCCCGGAAAACGACCAACACAGCGCGCCTCTCGCGGCGCGGAAGCGTCCCTTGGCGATTTGTGCCGGCCTTCGTCAGCCGGTCAACGGGAGGAGACCTGAAGATCATGAAACCACACCCTATCTCGTCCGTCCTGGCGAGCCTCGGGCTTGCCCTGGCGGTGCTGCTCGCCGCCCCCCTAGCGCGCGCGGACGACTGCCCGCGCGGCGATCTGGACAAGCGTTTCTGCGATCGCAATGGCGACCTCGTCGCCGACACGCCGAGCGATCCGAGCAAGTGGCTCGACCCGGATACGCTGGTCTTTTCCTACACGCCGGTCGAGGACCCCTCGGTCTACGAGAACGTGTTCGTGGAGTTCATGGACTATCTCGCCAAGAAGACCGGCAAGCGTGTCAAGTGGTATGGCGCCCAGTCCTACGCCGCCCAGGTGGAGGCCATGCGCTCGGGCCGCCTGCATGTGGCCGGCATCTCCACCGGCCCTACCGTGTTCGCGGTCAATCTGGCCGGCTATGTGCCCATCGCCATCATGGCGAAAAAGGACGGACGCTTCGGCTACAAGCTCCAGCTCATCACCCACAAGGACAGCGACATCAAGACCGTGGCCGACCTCAAGGGCCGGCGCGTGGCGCATGTGACGCCCTCGTCCAACTCCGGCAATCAGGCGCCGCGGGCGCTCTTCAAGTCCATGGGTGTCATTCCGGACAAGGACTACAAGGTCACCTATTCGGGCAAGCACGACAATTCCATCATGGGTGTGGCGAACCGCGACTATGACGCCGCGCCGGTCGCCTCCAGCGTGCTCGACCGCATGGCCGCCAAGGGCGTCGTGGACAAGAGCCAGCTTCGGATCATCTGGGAGTCGAAGCCCTTCCCGACCACGTCCTATGGCTATGTCTACAATCTCAAGCCCGAGTTGCAGGAGAAGATCAAGGAGGCCTTCTATACCTTCGACTGGACCGGCACCCGCCTCCTGAAGGAGTTCGGCCGCAAGGCGGACCGCTTCATTCCCATCACCTTCAAGGAGCATTGGGCGGATGTGCGGGCGATCCAGAAGGCCAATGGCGTGGTCTACACGGACGAGGCGCTGCGTGGCCTGAAGCTCAAGAAGAAGAAAAAGAAGTGAGCCTTGCTCCGGGGGCCGCCTGCGCGCGCTGGCGGTCCCGATCCTGCCTCGCCCCGGACGAATGCACGGCCCATGCTCCAGATCAGTGATCTCGTCAAGGTCTACCCGAACGGATACAGGGCGCTGCACGGCGTCTCGCTGACGGTCTCGGAGCCGCAGATCGTCGCCATCATCGGCTCGTCGGGGGCGGGCAAGTCCACCCTCATCCGCTGCATCAACCGGCTGGTCGAGCCGACCTCGGGCTCGATCGCGCTGGATGGAGTCGAGATTACGCGGCTCGGGCGGCGCGAGCTCAGAGCCATGCGGCGGCGCATGGGGATGATCTTCCAGGAATACAATCTCGTCGAGCGCCTCACGGTGATGGAGAACGTGCTCTCCGGCCGCCTCGGCACGGTCACCTTCTGGCAGGCCCTGCGCCGGCGCTACCCGCCGGAGGACGTGGCCATGGCCTTCGAGCTGCTCGAGCGGGTCGGGCTTTCAGGGCGCGAGAACACCCGCGCCGATGCCCTCTCCGGCGGGCAGCGCCAGAGGGTCGGCATCGCCCGGGCGCTGATGCAGAAGCCGGACCTTCTGCTCGTGGACGAGCCGACCGCCTCGCTCGACCCCAAGACCTCGCGCCAGATCATGCGCCTCATCCGCGAGCTTGCCCATGAGCGCGGCACCCCGGCGCTGGTGAACATTCACGATGTGGGGCTGGCGCGGCTCACCGCCGATCGCATCATCGGCCTGAAGGAGGGCAGGCTCGTCTTCGACGCCGCCCCCGATGCGCTGAGCGCCGATGCGCTGACCGAGATCTATGGCGAGGAGGACTGGAGCGGAACGGTGGACGACGCGGACCGCCGGCGAGGCAAGGGCGACGGCGAGGGCGATGGGGCCGGGACCGCGCGCGAGATCGAGGCGGAGGCGTTCGCGGGATGAGTGCAGCCTCCGGCCGGGCCGCCGCCACAGAGCCCCCACGCCAGTGGAAAGCGCCGAGCCTCGTTGCCAACCCCCTGCTGCGTTACGCCCTGTGGGCGCTCGTCGGGGCCTATCTCGTCTGGTCGCTCGGCACGCTGGAGATCAACTGGCCGCGCGTCGCGCAGGGCCTGCCGCGGGCCGGCGACATGATCGCGCGCATGTTCCCGCCCGATTTCAGCCGCTGGGAGCTGCTTACGCGCGGCATTCTCGAAAGCCTGCAAATGGCGGTGGCGGCAACCTTCGCCGGCATGGTGCTCGCCATTCCGCTCGGCCTTGCGGCGGCCCGCAATCTCGCGCCCCTGCCGGTCTATCTCGTCGCCCGCGGCCTCGTCGTCCTCTCGCGCACCTTCCACGAGGTCATCATCGCCATCTTCTTCGTCAAGATCGTCGGCTTCGGGCCGCTGGCCGGGCTGCTCACACTCATCGTCGCCTCGGTGAGCTTCATCGCCAAGATGATCGCCGAGGACATCGAGAACATGGACATGGGCCCCGTGGAGGCGGTGCGGGCGACCGGCGCGAGCTTTCCCAAGCTGCTGCTCTACGCCATCCAGCCGCAAATCCTGCCGCGCTATATGGGCGTGTCCATCTACCGGCTGGATGCCAATGTGCGCCACTCGACCGTGGTGGGCATCGTCGGTGCGGGCGGCATCGGCATGACGCTCTCGGCGAGCTTCAAGCGCTATGACTACGATTTCTCGCTCGCCATCCTGCTTGCCATCATCGCCATCGTCTTCATCGGCGAGATCTTCTCCAACTGGGTGCGGGGGCGGCTGAAATGACGGCCACGGACACCCTCAAGGCGCGCTATCCGCACGTCTGGCGGCGCTTCACGCCCCTCGAGACGGCCAAGCGCTACGCCTGGTTCCTGGCCATTGTGCTCGCGGTCGTCTGGTCGCTCAGAAATCTCGACATCACCTGGGTCTACCTCCTGGATGCCCACATCCAGGCGGCGGACCTGTTCACGCGCATGTGGCCGCCGGACTGGACCTATTGGGAGGCGGTCGTCGACCCGCTGCTCGAGACCATTCACATCGCCACCCTCGGCACCATCGTCACCTTCGTCATCGCGCTTCCCATTGCGTTTCTCTCCGCCCGCAACACGACACTGAACACCGTCACGTGGTCCGCCGGCCGTTTCGTTCTCGTGGCCTCGCGCTCGGTCAACACGGTGGTGTGGGCACTCATCTTCGTCGCCATATTCGGGCCTGGCCCCATGGCCGGCATATGGGCCATCGCGGCCCGGTCCATCGGCTTCATGGGCAAGCTCATCGCCGAGGCCGTCGAGGAGATCGACCGGGGAACGGTGGAAGCCATCGAGGCCACGGGGGCGGGGCCGATGAAGGTGCTGCTGGTCGGCGTCCTGCCGCAGGTGCTGCCGGTCATCTATGGCACGACGGTCTATCGCTGGGACATCAATATTCGCGAGTCGACCGTTCTCGGCTTTGTCGGCGCCGGTGGAATCGGCATCGAGCTCTACTCGTCCATCAACCAGTTCCGATGGGACGAGGTGGCGGTGATCCTGATCGCGATCTTCGCCGTGGTCATCGTCTCGGAGGTGGTGTCCGCCACGGTGCGCCAGCGCATCACGTGAGGGCATGGATCAAGGGCTCAGAGCCGGTGCACGGACGCGGTGGCGTTGACGATGTCGTATTCGCAAAGCACGAAGCGCTCGGCGCCGCGGGGGCGGATATGCAGATAGGGGTTGAGATAGCGCGCCTTCCAGAGCGCGTCGCGCACATGCCAGAAGAACACCCGGAGGTTCGGCTGGCCGATGACGATGTCGATGTCCTCCGGCTCGCTCCAGGCCGAGGCCGGAAGGCGGACCCGCTGCGCCGCCGCATCGCGTGCGCAGGCCTTCAGGGCACGCGCCTTGTAGGTCGCCACGATCACCTCGCCGGTGCCCCAGCGATACATCATCTCGCGATAGCCGATCTTGCCCGCGAGCAGCACGGCAGCGGTGAGCGCAACGATTCGCAACCACATGACGACAACACCCGCCCGTTCCCTCGTCCGCGGCCCCTTTTCTGGCCAACGCGATTGTGGGCGCAAGAGAGTGAACAAAGCCTTGCCCGGCGCGCCGGGCGCCTGCCATAAGGCGCAAGGCGGCCGGCCGGACGCGCCCCGAGAACGGACGGCCGGAGCGTTTCGCCATCAGCCCGAGAGAGGACGCGCCCGATGACCGAGACCGGAACCGAGACCGAGAAAAAGCGCCTGCTCATCACCCGGCATCTGCCGCCCGAGGTGGAGGCCCGCGCCGCGCGCGACTATGACGCCATCCTCAACCCGGACGATCATCAGATGGAGCCGCAAGAGCTGGTCGCCAAGGCGCAGGACGTGGACGCCCTGCTCGTCTGTGTCACCGACAAGCTGCCGCGCGAGGTCATCATGGCGCTGCCGGAGCGCCTCAAGGTGATTGCCACCTTCTCGGTCGGCACGGACCACATCGACCTCGAGGCCGCGCGCGAGCGGGGCATCCTGGTGGGCTGCGCGCCGCATGGGGTCACCATCGCCACCGCCGAGATCGCCATGCTGCTCATCCTCGGCGCGGCCCGGCGTGCGAGCGAGGGCGAGCGCATGATGCGGGCGCGGGCGTGGACCGGGTGGGAGCCCATGCAGCTTCTCGGCCGCCGGCTCGACGGCAAGCGGCTCGGCATTTTCGGCCTGGGGCGCATCGGCCAGGCGCTGGCGCAGCGGGCGCGCGGCTTCGACATGGAGATCCACTATCACAACCGCCGGCGGCTTGCGCCGGAGAAGGAGCAGGGCGCCATCTATCACGAGAGCTTCGAGAGCCTTGCCCAGGTCTCGGACGTGCTCTCGCTCAATGCGCCCTCAAACCCCGAGACCCGCCACATCGTCAATGCCGAGACCATCGCGCTCCTGCCCGAGAACGCCATCATCGTGAACACGGCCCGGGGCGATCTCATCCGGGACGACGATCTGATCGCGGCGCTGCGCTCGGGGCGGGTGCTGGCGGCCGGGCTCGATGTCTATGAGGGCGAGCCGAACATCCATCCGGGCTATCGCGACCTTCCCAACACCTTCCTGCTGCCGCATCTGGGCTCGGCGGCCTGGGAGGCGCGCAACC
>JALUTE010000542.1 GCA_027058255.1 Methyloligella sp.
CGGAGCAGGCGCGACCCCCGCCTTGGCGAGGCAGTCCTCCGGCGCGCAATCGAACGCCTCGCGAATGGCCCGCGCCTGCTCCGAGCGCCGCTCGCGCGCCGCCTCCAGCCGGGCCTCGATCCGGGCCCGGCCCTCGCGCGCCTCGCCAAGAGCCTTCTCGACCGCGCGCAGCGCCGCATCCTGTTCGCGCAGGGCGCCCTCGGCCTCGGCCAGACGGTCTGCCGCCTCCTTGCGGGCAGCCTCCAGGCGCGCGATCTCGTCCATCAGCGCCTTTCGTCGCTGGTCGATCTGGCCCGGCAATTGGGCATTGGCCGTGCGCTCGGCCTCGGCGGCCGCGCGGCGCTCCTCCAGGGCCGCGCATTGCGACTCGGCACTGCGAGCGCGATCGAGCCAGCGCTGGCGCTCCTCGCCGATGCGCGCGAGCCGTTCGGAGCAGAGCGTGCGCTCGCGCTCCAGCCCCGCCAGATGCGCGCGCGCCTGGCTGTGCAATGCGCGCAGCTCGCCCACCCGCTCCCGCTCCTTCGCCAGCCCGGCCTCGAGTGCCTCCACCGACTCCAGCGCCTCGAGGCTTGCGCGCAACTCCTGCTCCCGCGCCCTGGCCTCGGCAAGAGCCGACCGCGTGCGCTCGGCGCCTTCGAGAAGCGCGGCTTCCTTGCGCTGGCGCTCGGCGGCTTCCCGTTCGGCCGCGGCGAGTTCCGCCTGTAGAGCGTCGAGCCGTTCGCGGGCGGCCCGGGCCTGCTCGCGTTCCTCGGCGAGATCGCGCTCCCCCGTGCGTGTCTCGGCCAGCGCCGCCTCGTGCTCGGCTCCGAGCTTGTGCGCCTGCACGCGCTGCTCCGCGAGCCGCGCCTCGGCGGCGGCCAGGCGGTTGCGCCCTTCCAGCCTGCGCGCCGCCGCGCTCGGGGCATCGGCGGCGGCTGTGAGCCCGTCCCAGCGCCACAGATCGCCTTGCCGAGAGACCAGGCGCTGGCCCGGCCGCAGGGCCTTTTGCAGCGCGGCGCCGGCACTCGCGTCGACGAGGCCGACCTGGGCGAGACGGCGCGCGAGTTCGCCCGGCGCGTCCACATGGGCAGCGAGGGGCTCGGCGCCCGCCGGCAAAGCCGGATCGCCGTCGGCCGGCGGGGCAGCGCCCCAATGCAAGGGCGCGGCCGGGTCGAGCGGCGCCTCCAGATCGTCCCCGAGCGCAGCGGCGAGCGCCAGCTCATAGCCGGGGTCGACCTGCACCTGCTCGAGGACCGGCGGCCAGTCGCCCTCACCGGAGGGGGCGAGCATGCGCCGCAGGGTCTCGATCTCCGTCTCGATCTGCTTGACATCGAGAAGGGCACGGTTGTGCGCCTCGCCGCAGCGCTTCTCGCGCTCGCGCGCTTCCGTCAGCACCGCCTCCGCCTTCCGGATCGCCTCCTCGGCCTGGGCGAGCAGGCCCCGTGCCTTCTCGCCCTCGCGGGCGAGCGCCTCGGGCCGGCCGCAATCCCCGCCCGCATCGGCGAGATCGGCGAGGGCCCGGGCGATGCGCTGGTCCTCTTCCGCCAGCCGGGCGATGCGGGGCGAGAGATCGGCGAGGGCGGATTGCAAGCTCTGGCGACGCGCCCGAAGATCGGCCAGCCTTGCCGTCTCCCCCGCGAGATGGGTTTCGGCCGCTTCGAGATCGGCGGCTGTCCTCTCGAGCGCCGCACGGGCACGCGCCTCCTCCTCCTCGCGCCCCCGTGTGCTCCTGAGCTGCGCCTCCTCCTCGTCGAGCCGTGCCAGAACCTCCCGCGTCTCCTCAAGGGCCGCCGTCTCGCGCGCCAGGTCCTGGACCGTCTGCGCAAGGCGGGCCTCGAGGGCCTGCCGGTTTCGCTCAGCCGCCTCCGCCTCGCGCTCCAGCGCCTCGCTTTCCAGCGCTACCCGCTGCAGAGCGGCGGCCCGGCGGGCCTCCTCCTCGCGCAGCGGGCCAAGCGTCTCGGCAAGCTTCTCGCGCTCGCTGCGCGCCGCCGCCTCGGCCGCGCTCGCGCGGGCCACCTCGCGCAGCACCTCGCGCAAGCCCTCCTCCTCGGCCTCGACCGCCGCGCAGGCAGCCCGCCAGGCGAGATGGTGGTGGATGGCCTCCGCCTGGGCAATCTCGGTCGTGAGGGCCTTGTAGCGGCGTGCCTGTCGGGCCTGGCGCTCCAGGCTGCGGCGCTGGCCGGAGATCTGCCCCATCACGTCGGCGAGCCGCTCCAGATTGCTCTCCGCCGCCTTGAGGCGCAGCTCCGCCTCGTGCCGGCGGCTGTGCAGGCCCGCAATGCCGGCCGCATCCTCCAGAATGCGCCGGCGCGCCTCGGGCTTCGCGTTGATGATCTGGCCGATCTGCCCCTGGCGCACCAGGGCATGGGAGCGCGCGCCGGTCGCCGCATCCTCGAACAGCAGGCGCACGTCGCGCGCCCGCGCCTCCTTGCCGTTGATCCGGTAGGAGGAGCCGGCCTCGCGCTCGATGCGGCGGGTGATCTCGATCTGGTCGCTGTCGTTGAACTCGGCCGGAGCCGTGCGCGCGGCGTTGTCGAGAAAGATGGTGACCTCGGCCGCATTGCGCGGCGGGCGGTTCTGCGTCCCCGAGAAGATGACATCGTCCATGGCCGAGGCGCGCATGCTCTTGGTGGAGGTCTCGCCCATCACCCAGCGCAGCGCCTCGAGCAGGTTGGACTTGCCGCAGCCATTGGGGCCCACCACGCCGGTGAGGCCGGGCGCAATGACGAGCTCCGCCGGCTCGACGAAGGACTTGAATCCGACGAGGCGTAGGCCCTTGATCTGCAAACCAGCGTCTCCCCAAACGGCCGCCCCCCAACGCCGGATGCAGGCAGGGGCAGGCAGGTCAAGGCATCGAGAAAAGCGGCGGCGAGATCTTGCCCTGTCCGGGACGCCCCCTAGTGCATCGACGCATCCGACACTTAACGCCTACTCCGCGTCATCACCCTCCCCGGGCTCGACCCTGGGATCAGACCGGGTGATCCAGGGCAACAAACGCGGAGCTTGCCGCCCTGGATTGCCGCGTCATGCGCGGCAATGACGTGTATTCTTTGTTTGCGTCTCCGTTCTAGCGTGCGGCGCTTGCCGTCCTGCCGCGGGCCGCGAGCATCGGCTCGATGATGGCCGCGAGCTGGGCGAGCGTGAGCACGGACCGCTCCTTGCGCTCGCCGATGAAGAAGGTCGGCGTCCCCGTCACGCCCAATCGCCGCCCCCGCTGCTTGACCCATTTGATGTGGTCGATGATCGCCTGATTCGCGAGACAGCTGTCAAACTGCTTGCGAGTCATCCCCATCTCTTTCGCCACCGCAAAGATGGCGTCGAGACGCACCTTCTGCGAGACCCAGAGATGTTGCTTGCGCAGGAAACGGTCATAGAGGTCGAAATAGGCCTCGCCCTCGAAGCAGCGATTGATGATCCAGGCATTGCCGGAGGAGCGGCCAATGGGGAACTCGCGCAGGATGAACCGCACCTTGCCCGTGTCGATATAGGCCTTGCGGAAGGCGGGCCAGGTCTCGACGTGGAAGGCGCGCGAATAGGGGCAGGTGAGGGAGGCGTACTCGATCACCGTGACTGGCGCATCGGCCCGCCCCAGGACCCGGTCGCCGAGAGGCCCGGCCTTCATGAGATCGGCCATGGTCGGCTTCTGGATCATGTCCGGGCGCGAGCCGGCGGTATCGCTCGTCGACTCGCCCCCCTCGGACGTCCCGTAGAAGGCGGTGCCGGAGCCGCCCCCGCCATCGGGTGCGAGGCCCGAGCAGGCCGCGAGGGTGAACGCAAGCATGCCCACCCAGGCCAGACGCCCCGCCGCGCTCGGCCACGCGGCTGCGATCGTGCGGCTCTCTCCCATGGCTCTCGTCACTCCCCGTCCCGCGCCGCCCGGCGGCCACACACCGGCCATGCGCCCGGCGGCCGCCTTGTCCTGGCAGCACCCGCTAGTTCTTCAGGTGCTTGGCAAAATCCTCGACCGACTGCACCCCCACGAGACGCTTGCCATTGAGGAAAAAGGTCGGGGTGGAGTTGACGCCGAATGTCTTGTTGCCCCGCTCGCGCACCCACAAGATGCCATCGAGCAGTTTCTGATCCTGCAGGCAGCTCTTGAACCGGTCGGCGCTCATGCCCGCCTGCTTGGCCATCTTTTCCAGCTTGGGCACGGGGCTGCCAGGGGAAAAGGCCCAGTCCTCCTGCTTGGCATAGAGGGCGTCCACGAAGGCGAAGTACTTTTTTGGCCCGACGCAGCGGGCGAGCATGAAGGCCGCGGCCGCCAGATTGTCGAGCGGAAACTCACGGATGATGTAGCGCACCTTGCCCGTGTCGATCAGCTTCTTCTTGAGGTCGGGAAGGACCTTGGTGTGGAAGTTCGCGCAATGCGGACAGGTCATGGACGAGTACTCGATCAGAACGTTGGGTGCGTCCTTGGCACCCATCACCATTTCGGGCAGGGGGCCCGTCTTCATCAGCTCTTCCATGGACGCATCGCCCGTCTTCTGCGCCTGCGCGGGCGGCAGGGCAAGGGTGAAGGCGAATGCAATTGTGGCAAGGCCCATGAGCAGGGCGACGCCAAAGCGGCGCGCTCTGGCCGGGCCGTGGGGCAGATGGGTGGCGGTCAATGCTGTGTCTCCTCGCGGTCGGCGCGGCAAGCGCCATCGCGGATCGCGACGGCCAGGCCGCATTCCCTTTGCAAACCGGCACATAGCATCCTTTGTCGGGCGCAATAAGGCAAGCGGGGTGCGCGCTGTTGACCAATATGTGAGGCTCTCGGGGAGCGACGGCCGCGCTCGCTCGCGGAACCCTAGGGGCCTTGTCTGCCGGCCGGATCCTCAGGCCGGGCGGCCCGCCTGCATGCCGCGCCTGAGGCGCTCGAGCGCCTGGCGCAGTTCCCGATTGCGCACGAAAGAGAGATCGGCCTCAGCCATGCCGGGAGGCGCGATGCGCTCCTTTCGGGGCCTGAGCGCACGCGCCGCGCCAAGCGGATTGACGGACACAGGCGCCTGGAGAATGCGCAGCTCCGTCACTGCGCGATAGCCGAAAAAGGCATTGATCCGGTCGATGATCTGTCCGGCACGATGCTGAACCTCCAGGGCGCGGGCGCCGTCCACGCGCAGAACGAGCGTGGCACCGTCGCGCGCCAATGCCCCGTGCCCTCCTGTGGATGGTTTTCTCCCGCTGGCATCGCCAGGTGCTTGCACGCCTTCGGTGGCCCGCTTCGGCCATCTGAGGCGCTCGGGCTGGGTGTAGGCGGCGAGCTCGCACCCCGCGATCGCCTCCCAGTCGGTAAGCAGGCTTGCCGCCGGAAAACCGAACCGCTCGAACGCCTTGCGTGTGACCTTCGGAAGCAGGCTGGCCAGCGCCTGCGGCCCCTTGCCATGGCGGCGTCCACCCTGCGGCGCATGACCTGCCTGGCGCTGTGAGCGCCCGCTCTGCACGAGATATCCAGCCATCATGCCATGTCCCTGCCTGCCTGCGCGCCTTGCGAAGGTTTCCATCGCTGCATCATCTCCCTACCATGACGCGAGCGATTCGGTTTGCGGGGGAGTGAGACAGGTGACGGCCGTTGCAAGAGTGCCACAGGGGGAGGGGTCCCTTTTCGATCCGGCTCCCATCGCGCGGGCCATGCTCCGCTGGTACGACGAGTCGCGCCGCGATCTGCCCTGGCGCGCCGCCCCGGGCGAGGCGGCCGACCCCTATCGGGTCTGGCTCTCGGAGATCATGTTGCAGCAGACCACCGTCAAGGCGGTCATCCCCTACTACCGCAAGTTTCTCGACCTCTGGCCGACCGTGGCCGATCTGGCGGCCGCCGAGCGCGACGCCGTGATGCAGGCCTGGGCGGGACTTGGCTATTATTCGCGGGCCCGCAACCTCCATGCCTGCGCCCGCGAGGTGGTCGCACGTTTCGGCGGCGCCTTTCCGGCCGACGAGGAGGTCTTGCGCAGCCTGCCCGGGATCGGCGCATACACCGCCGCAGCCATTGCGGCCATTGCCTTCGGGCTTCCGGCAACGCCGGTGGACGGCAACGTGGAGCGCGTCGTTGCGCGGCTGCATGCCGTCGAGACACCGCTTCCCACCGCCAAGGGGACGCTGAGAGAGCTTGCCCGACGCCTGACGCCGGCCGAACGGGCGGGCGATTTTGCCCAGGCGATGATGGATCTCGGCGCCACGGTCTGCACGCCCAAGCGCCCCTCCTGCATGATCTGCCCCCTGGAGCAGGACTGCCTTGCCCTGGAAAAGGGCCTCGAGGGACGGCTTCCGCTGCGCAGCCCCCGCGGCGAGCGGCCCTTGCGCCAGGGCATCGCCTTCTTCGCCTTGCGCGAGGATGGGTGCGTTCTGCTCCGCCGCAGGCCGCAGGAGGGCCTGCTCGCGGGCATGATGGAGGTTCCCTCCACCGAATGGAGCGAGGAGGCGCCGGAGACAACGCAGGCGCTACGGACCGTGCCGGTGCAGGCGGACTGGTGGCCCGTGCCTGGCCTCGTCTCCCACACCTTCACCCATTTTCGCCTCGAGCTCGCCGTCTATCGGGCGCTGGTGCCGCTGGAGACGCCGCTCACCCTCTGGGCCCGGCCGGAGGACTGCCTCTGGGTGCGCCGGGAAGCGCTGGCTGGCCAGGCGCTTCCCTCGGTCATGCGCAAGATCATCGCCCACGCCCTCGCGCAAAGCGCCTAGCCGGGGCGGAGCCTCCGTCTTTCCGGCCTATCCCGCGCCGTTCTTCGCCGCCTTGCCGTCGCCCCCCGCCCCGAGGCCGAGCTGCCGGCGGGCCTCCTCGCGCAGAAGGTCGATGGGCAGAAGCGAGCCGTCGGCCTCGAAATGCCAGAACGTCCAGCCATTGCAGGCGCTCAGGCCCTGGACGCTGGCCCCCATCTTGTGGATCGAGCCCTGGCCGGCCTCGCAAACCAGCGTGCCGTCGGCCCGTACCTCGGCGCGGATTCGCGCCCGCCGATCCCAGAGGGTCGTGCCGGGCTCGAGGAGATTGAGCTCGATGAGGGTGCCGAAGGGCACGCGCGGTGCGGAGCGTTTCGCCGGCATGGTGCCGAGG
>JALUTE010000543.1 GCA_027058255.1 Methyloligella sp.
ACGCCAAGGTGGGCTTCGACGACAACGCCCTTTTCCGCCATTCCGACGTCGTGGCGCTGCGCGATCTCGACGAGGAGGACCCGGCGGAGGTGGAGGCCTCGCGCCACGGCCTCTCCTATGTGAAGCTCGATGGCACCATCGGCTGCATGGTGAACGGGGCGGGGCTCGCCATGGCGACCATGGACATCATCAAGCTGCACGGCGCCGAGCCCGCCAATTTCCTCGACGTCGGTGGTGGCGCGACGAAAGAGCAGGTGGAGAACGCCTTCCGCATCATCCTCACCGACCCCAATGTCAAGGGCATTCTGGTGAACATCTTCGGCGGCATCATGCGCTGCGACGTGATCGCCGAGGGCATCATCGCCGCGGCCCGCGCCATGGAGATCACCGTGCCGCTGGTGGTGCGCCTCGAGGGCACGAATGTGGAGCTCGGCAAGCAGCTCCTGGCCGAATCCGGGCTCGACATCATCCCCGCAGACGACCTGGACGATGCCGCGCGCAAGGTCGTCGCGGCGGTGCAGGGCGGGGCGTGATACGAAGAGCGTCGCTTGATCGCCTATCCCTGTGCCCCTATCCTCGAGCCCATGAACAAGATCATCAGGCTCGACATCGACGAGGAGGTGCTGGCCAAGGCCGAGCGGATCGCCGCCGCCCGGCACACGACGGTCGACGCCTTGGTGCGCGACTATCTCGCGGGCCTCGCCGACACCGACGACGCGCGCTGGCGCGAAGCCGTGCGCCGGATGAAGGAGATTAGCAAGCGAGCAGGCATGGAAGTCGGTCCGATCACCTGGAGCCGGGATGACATCCATAAGCGTTGACTGCTTCCTCGACACGAACGTTTTGCTCTACGCCGCTACGGGAACCGAGGCAGAGGCAGCGAAATGGGCGCGCGCGCATGAGCTCATCGCCGCCAGAAGATTCGGGATATCCGCTCAGGTACTCCAGGAATTCTACGTGAATGCGACCCGTAAGGTGAAGCGACCGATGTCGCCGCAGGATGCGCTGGCATGGATGGCGCAGCTCGACGGCATACCGTGCGTCGCCACGGACGCCGCCCTCGTCAGGCGCGGGGCGGAGCTGTCCGAGCGCTATCGCATCTCCTACTGGGATGGCGCCATCGTCGCGGCGGCCGAGGTGCTCGGCGCGACGACGCTCTATACCGAGGACCTCAACCCGGGCCAGTCCTACGGGGCCGTTCGTGCCGTCGATCCCTTCGCCGCTGCGTGATCCCGTCGCGATCCCCATCCCCATGGTGGGGTTGTGCCGGTCTGCGCCACGGCCTCGGCAACGGTGTCGAAGACGGGCAGGCCCGGACGGGTGGTGACGCCTTTCGCTGGCGAGGTCATTCTGGAGCTCATCAACCGCCGCCTCGCAGAGAGGGCAGGGCGGGGCGTGAGGCGCAGAGCGTCGCTTGATCGCCTGCTTCCGTGCGCCTATCCTTGGAGCATGCCTGAATGATCAATTCACGTCCAATACCTTCGATCGGTAGCCCTACCTCATGCGACACGCGCGCATCACAAGCGATCCCAACGTGATGATGGGAAAGCCCTGCCTCAAGGGCACGCGCATCACGGTCGAGCTCATCCTGCGCAAGCTCGGCGCAGGACGATCGATCGCAGACCTGCTCAAAGCCTATCCGCAGTTGACGGAGGAGGATGTGAGAGCGGCACTCGCCTTTGCTGCCGACTACATGCAGCACGAAACCGTGATCGCGGCCGAGTAGGTGCCCGCGTTCCTTGCAGATGAAAACGTATCGGCCCTTTTGATCGAGCGTTTGCGGGCAGAGGGGCTCGATGTGGTCGCTGCTGCCGAGATCGCGTCGGGCGGTACTGATCGGACGCTCCTGGAGATCGCAGAGAATGACAACAGGGTGCTGATCACGGAAGATCGTGACTTCGGCGAGCTTGTCATTCGCCAACGTCTGCCGGCAGCGGGAGTCCTTCTGCTGGAGCTCGATCGCCTGTCGGTGGAGCAGGAAGCCGAACGGGCCACCGCAATCGTCCTCGCCGAAACGGATCGTCTTGAGGGCCACCTCGTCGTCATCGAACCGTCGCGGATTCGCATCAGGCCGTTACAGTCCTGAACCAGTGGCGCCGTTCGTGCCGTCGATCCCTTCGCTATCCCGTGATCCCGCCGCGATCCCCATCCCCCCTTGGTGGGGTTGCGCTGGCCGGCACAATGGCGCACAAGCCCGATCCGACAGGCCCATTACGAGCGAAGGAGGCTCGCGCCCCATGGCCATACTCGTCGACGAGAGCACCCGGGTCATCTGCCAGGGCATCACCGGCAGCCACGGCACGTTCCACACCGAGCAGGCGATCGCCTATGGCACGCAGATGGTCGGGGGCGTGACGCCGGGCAAGGGCGGCACCACCCATCTGGGCCTGCCGGTCTTCGATACCGTCGCCGAGGCCGTGAAGGAAACAGGCGCCACGGCCACGGCCATCTATGTGCCGCCGCCCTTCGCCGCCGACGCCATTCTGGAAGCCATCGACGCCGGGGTGGCGCTCATCGTCGCCATCACCGAGGGCATTCCGGTGCGGGACATGGTGACCGTCAAGCGCGCGCTCGATGGCTCGAAATCCCGTCTGATCGGCCCCAATTGCCCCGGTGTCATCACGCCGGATGCCTGCAAGATCGGCATCATGCCGGGCCATATCCACAAGCGCGGCTCGGTCGGCATCGTCTCGCGCTCGGGCACCCTCACCTATGAGGCCGTCAAGCAGACGAGCGATGTGGGCCTCGGCCAGTCCACATGCGTCGGGATCGGCGGCGATCCGGTGAAAGGCACCGAGTTCATCGATGTTCTGGAGATGTTCCTGACCGACGAGGAAACGCAGCAGATCATGATAATCGGCGAGATCGGCGGCACGGCGGAGGAGGAGGCGGCCGACTTTCTGAAACGGTCCCCGGTCAAGAAACCGACCGTCGGCTTCATCGCCGGCCTCACCGCGCCCAAGGGCAAGCGCATGGGCCATGCGGGCGCCATCATCGCCGGCGGCAAGGGCGGGGCGGAGGACAAGATCGAAGCCTTGCGGTCTGCAGGCGTCGCGATTGCCGACAGCCCCGCGAGCCTCGGCACCACGCTGGTGCGGCTGCTCGAGGGCAAGGCCGCCTGATGCCTGTGCGCGGGTCGATCTCTTCCAGCAGGCGCAGGATATGCGCCTCTCCTGAGTGGCTTTCGTCAGCGGCGCAGGCGACACCACTGGGGCGCGGGCCTCAATAGGTCCAGAGATCGTCGATGGCGAAGGGGGCGGCGGCAAAGGGATCGACCGCCACCTCCTCGCCGGCACCGAGCGTTGCGATCACCACCCATTGCCCGTCCTGAAGCGCGAAAGCCTCCAGGGTTTTCGCATCCGGGTCCACCATCCAGTAATGGCCAACGCCGGCCTTGGCGTAGATGCGGCTCTTGGCCACGCGGTCGAGACGGGCGGTCGCGGGCGACAGGATCTCGCACACCCAATCGGGCGCAAGCTCGAACCAGGCCGTCTGCGGCAAGTCCGGCAGGCGCTCGCGCCGCCAGCCCGCGAGATCCGGCACAACGATCTGATCGCCCAGATGCAGCTCGGGCTCGATCAGGATCAGCCAGCCGCCAGGGCCGCCTCCCTCCTCGTCGCCGAAGGGGCTGCCAATCCGCTGGCCGAGCCGAAACTCGGCCAGGGCGTGGCGCGGCGCCGGACGCGGATGCGTCTCCAAGGCGCCATCGATGATCTCGGCCACCAGATGGTCCGGCACCTTCACCAAATCCGCATAGGTGGCCTTGCGAACGGCCGTATCGCCCATGGGCTCGCTCTCTCCCGCTTTTCCGCTTTCCCTTGCGCCCTCTCGCTCGACGAGGCGCCCCGCGCGCCATTGAACAGCGGGCACGCATGCACCACCTGATCTTAACGACCCCTTGCGACACTTAGCCACGAGTTCGATTGCACCCGCATTGCGAAGCGTGCAAGCTCGCGCCGACATCCCGCAAGGCACGAGAAGCTGCAACGACCATAGCACAACCAGGATTGCACGCCATGGCTCGGCAAGACCTGAATGCGGCGCTCGCCAGCACCGCCTTTCTGCAGGGCGCGAGCGTCGCCTATATCGAAGACCTCTACGCACGCTTTCAGGAAAACCCCGGCGCGGTGGCCGAAGCCTGGCGGGCGTTTTTCGCCGCGCTCGAAGAGAGCCCCGACGCCGTGCGCGCCGAGCTCGATGGGCCGAGCTGGCGCCGGCCCGACTGGCCGCCGGAAATGCCGGCCTTCGCCGGGGCGAACGGCGCGGCCATTGCGGCGCTCACCGCGCCGGACGATGCCGGGCGTGCGCGGGACATTCACGAGGCCATCCGGGCCGGCGCCCACCTTGCGGGCATCGAGGCGAGCCCCGCCGCGACCCTGCGGGCGACCCAGGATTCGGTGCGCGCGCTGATGCTGATCCGCGCCTATCGGGTGCGCGGCCATCTCGAGGCCGATCTCGACCCCCTCGGCCTGCTCGAGCGCCGCCGCCATCCGGAGTTGCGCCCCGCCTCCTATGGTTTCACGGAGGCCGATTTCGACCGCCCCATCTTCCTCGACAGGGTTCTGGGGCTCGAATTCGCGACCATCCGGCAGATCATGGAGATTCTGCGCAAGACCTATTGCCGGCATATCGGCGTGGAGTTCATGCATATCTCCGATCCGGATCAGAAGGCCTGGATCCAGCAGCGCATCGAGGGCGTGGACAAGGAGATCACCTTCACGCCGGAAGGCAAGCGGGCCATTCTCAACAAGCTGGTCGAGGCGGAGGTGTTCGAGCGCTTTCTGGACGTGAAATACACCGGAACCAAGCGCTTCGGCCTCGAGGGCGCCGAGGCCATGATCCCGGCGCTGGAGCAGATCATCAAGCGCGGCGGCCAGCTCGGCCTCAAGGAGATCGTCTTCGGCATGGCGCATCGCGGCCGGCTCAACGTGCTGGCCAATGTGATGCACAAGCCGCTCAGAGCGATCTTCCACGAGTTCCATGGCGGCGCCTCGACCCCCGACGAAGTCGAGGGCTCGGGGGACGTGAAGTACCATCTCGGCGCCTCGTCCGACCGGGAGTTCGACGGCAACCGGGTGCATCTGTCGCTCACCGCCAATCCCTCCCATCTCGAGATCGTCGATCCGGTCGTGCTCGGCAAGGTGCGCGCCAAGCAGGACCAGCACGAGGACCGCGACCGCACCCAGGTCCTGCCGCTCCTCATCCACGGAGATGCCGCCTTCGCGGGCCAGGGGGTGGTGGCGGAATGTTTCGGCCTGTCGGGCCTTTCGGGGCATCGGACCGGCGGCTCGATCCATTTCATCGTCAACAATCAGATCGGCTTCACCACGACGCCGCTCAATGCCCGCTCCTCGCCCTATCCCTCGGACGTGGCGCGGATGGTGGAAGCACCGATCCTGCATGTGAATGGCGACGATCCCGAAGCCGTGGTGCATGTGGCACGGGTGGCGACCGAGTTCCGCCAGCGCTTCCACAAGCCCGTGGTGATCGACATGTTCTGCTATCGCCGCCACGGCCACAACGAGGCGGACGAGCCGGCCTTCACCCAGCCGGTCATGTACAAGCGGATTCGCGAGCACCCAACCGTCGTTTCGATCTACTCCAAGTCCCTCGTCAAGGAAGGGGTGATCACGGATGCCGAAACGGAAGAGATGAGCGCGCGTTTCCGCGCCCAGCTCGACGAGGAGTTCGCGGCGGCGGATGCCTACAAGCCGAACAAGGCGGACTGGCTGGACGGGCGCTGGTCGGCCATCGGCTTTGCCGAGGAAGGGCCGCGGCGTGGCGAGACGGGGGTTGCCATCGACCGGCTGCGCGAGATCGGCCGGCGCATCACCACCCTGCCCCAGGATCTCGAGGTGCACAGAACGGTGGCGCGCCTCATCAAGCGCCGGCGGGAGATGATGGACACGGGCAAGGGCATAGACTGGGCCATGGCCGAGCACCTGGCCTTTGCCACCCTGCTCGCGGAAGGCTTCCGCGTGCGGCTGTGCGGCCAGGACTCCGAGCGCGGCACCTTCTCCCAGCGCCATGCGGTCCTCGTCGATCAGGAGACCGAGCGCCGCTATACGCCGCTCAACAACATCGCGCCCGATCAGGCCCGTTTCGAGGTGATCAACTCCATGCTCTCGGAGATGGCCGTGCTCGGCTTCGAGTATGGCTACAGCCTGGCCGAGCCCATGGCGCTCACGCTCTGGGAAGCCCAGTTCGGCGATTTCGCCAATGGCGCGCAGGTGGTCATCGACCAGTTCATCTCATCGGGCGAGCGCAAATGGCTGCGCATGTCGGGCCTCGTCATGCTGCTGCCGCACGGCTATGAGGGGCAGGGGCCGGAGCATTCCTCCGCCCGGCTCGAGCGCTATCTGCAGAACTCGGCCGAGGACAACTGGCAGGTGGCAAGCTGCACCACGCCGGCCAACTATTTCCACATCCTGCGCCGGCAGATGCATCGCAAGTTCCGCAAGCCCCTGGTGCTGATGACGCCGAAATCGCTGCTCAGGCACAAGCGCGTCGTCTCCACCCTGAAGGACATGGCGGCGCGCTCCACCTTCCACCGGGTTCTCTGGGACGATGCGCAGAAGACGCCGGGCGCGCCCCTCACCCTGGTGCCCGATGACGAGATCGAACGGGTCGTTCTGTGCACGGGCAAGGTCTATTACGACCTGCTGGAGCGGCGCGATGCCCTCGGCCTAGAGCGGGTCTATCTCATGCGCATCGAGCAGCTCTATCCCTTCCCGGCGCGTGCCCTCATTCACGAGCTCGGCCGCTTTCCCAGGGCCGAGATCATCTGGTGCCAGGAGGAGCCCAAGAACATGGGCGCTTGGACCTTCATGGAGCCGAATATCGAATGGGTCCTTGCCCATATCGACGCCAAGGTGGCGCGGCCACGCTATGTGGGGCGCTCCGCCTCGGCATCGACCGCGACGGGCCTTCTCGCGCGTCATCTGGAGCAGCAGAAGGCGCTGGTCGAAGAGGCGCTCACGGGCTGAGGATGCGGGGCTGACGATG
>JALUTE010000544.1 GCA_027058255.1 Methyloligella sp.
CGGGCACCTTCGAGGTCTACAATTGCGGCTATGGCCGGGGGCATTCGGTGCTGGAGGTGATCGAGGCGGTCCGGACCGCCTCGGGGCGCGATTTTCCGGTGCGGATGGCGGCGCGCCGCCCGGGCGATCCGGCCGCGCTGGTGGCCGATGCCCGGCGGATCCGCGAGGCGCTCGGCTGGCGGCCCGCCTTCGACGATCTCGACACCATCGTCGCCCACGCCCTCGCCTGGGAGGAGCGGCTCCGGGTGCTTTGATTCCCCGCGCCGCACCGGCTATACAGGCCGCGTCTGCCTATCCCTCATCTTACGCCTCGGGCCATCGAGGGCCGGGCGCATTCCCGGCGCAGCACCGGCAGAATCCCGGATCGCAGTCATGAATCAGGTGGTGGCCACCGTCGGGCCGGTGTTCGGTCTGATCGCTCTCGGACTGGTCGCGCGCCGCACCGGCCTGCTTGCGCCTGGCACCGGCAAGGGGCTCGCCGATTTCGTCTTCACCATCGCCATGCCGGCGCTGCTGTTTCGCACCCTGGCGCGGGTCGACCTGCCGGCAACCCTGCCCATGGGCCTTCTGGTCAGCTTCTTCGGCGCCACCGCGGCAAGCTGGGTACTGGCGAGCATCGCGACGCGGATGGCGCTCGCTCGTCCCGGTGCCGATGCGGCGCCGATCGCCATGGGCGCCGCCTTCGGCAATACGGTCATGATGGGCATTCCGCTGGCGCTCGGCCATTTCGGCGAGGCCGCCGCCGCACCGCTCGCCTTGCTGGTTGCCCTCCATGCCCCCGCCCTCTGGCTGGTCGGGACCTTGCAAGCCGAGGCGCTGATCGGCCGCGGGCACGTGCCGTGGCCAAGGCTCATCGGGGCGCTCGCCCTCGATCTGGCCCGCAATCCCATCCTGCTCGGCATTGTGGGCGGGCTGGCCTGGCGCCAGACGGGGCTCCACATCCACCCCGTGGCGGACAAGATCGTCGCCCTTCTGGGCGAGGCCGCGGTCCCGAGCGCGCTCTTTGCCCTGGGCATGAGCGTCGCGCATTTCCAGGTCAAGGGCGAGTGGCGCACCCTGGCGGTGATCAACGTGCTCAAGCTGCTTGTCTATCCGCTGATCGCCTGGCTTCTCGCGGCCCATGTCTTCGCCCTGGGCCCGGTTGCCGTCGGCGTGGCGGTGATCCTGGCGGCCTGTCCCACGGGTGCCAACGCCTTTCTGTTCGCCGCCCGCTACGAACGGGCGGTGAGCTCGATCTCCGGGTCCATCGCGCTTGGAACGGCGCTCTCCTTGCTCACCATCTCGCTGCTGCTTTTCGCCCTCGGCGCGCCGAATGCGCCGGCCCGGTGAGGGCGCGGCCTTCGCGCGCCGCGCCCAAGGTCAGGAGCGCGACGGCAGCGGCGTCGTGGATTCGCGAAGTTTCAGCTCGGTCTCGACCTCGATGGGCGCGTCCAGGGGCGCGCCATCGACCAGTCCCACAATGGCGTCGGCGGCGAGAGAGCCGATGCGCCGTGCCGGGATGCGCAAGGTGGTGAGGGCGGGGTGGGTGTGCTCCGACAGGCGGAAATCGCCAATTCCCATGATGGAGAGATCGTGCGGAACCGAGAGCCCGAGGGACTGGGCGGCGAACAGCACGCCGAGGGCGATGATGTCGTTGCCGCAGGCGAAGGCCGTCGGGCGGTCCTTGCTCTCGAGGATGCGCAGGGCATGGGCCTTGGCATCGCCGATGTCATAGGGGCAGGAGCGGATCCAGTCCTCGCGCCGCTCGCATCCCGCCTCCTCCAGAGCGGCAAGCGCCCCCCTGCACCGCGCCTCCGCCCGGTCATTGGCGCGGGTTTGCCCCGCAAGCACGGCGATCCTCCTGTGGCCGAGCGCCACCAGATGCTCCACCGTCGCCCGTCCGGCCCGCACATTGTCGATGCCGATGCAGGGAAAGGTGCAGTCCCTGCTGTAGTTCCACACGGAGAGGAACGGCACCTCCCGGCGCTCCATCATGGAGAGGCTTTCGGAGCGGTGATCGAGGCCGGTGAGCACGATGGCATCGACGCTGCGCTCCATCAGGGCGCGAATGAGGCGGCGCTCGATGTCGAGATCATAGCCATGCGCGCCGATGAGGGTGGTGAAGCCATGGCTCATGAGGCGCTGGGAAAACGCTTCCATCATCTCCGCGAAAATCGCGTAGTCGATGGTCGGAACCACCAGGCCGATGGTGGCCGTGCGCCGGTTGTGCAGGCTGCTGGCGGCGCGATTGCGCACATAGTCGAGCTCGGCGACGGCCTTCTCGATCCGCTTGCCGGTCTGCGCCTTGACGATGTCGGGATTGTTCAGATAGCGCGACACCGTCGCGGTGGAGACGCCCGCCTTGCGGGCGACATCGACGATGCTGGCAAACTTGCGGTCGGGCATGGGGATGGTCCGTCCGTGTGCTGCAATCGCGTCGTGCCTGCCCCGGCTGCCGCCTCTCTTTTCGATGCGAGCCGGGAGGGGAGTCATACGACCAAAGGGCGAGAGGGTGAAGCGCGGGTGACCCCGGAGCGTCACTGCCGGGATGCCCTCAAGCCCCTGCAGATGGCTCGTGGCGGCGGCTCGCGGGCGTGGCGCAAGGCGCGGGCGCGGGGCCATCCTCACGGGGCGACCATCTTAAATGAAAACGCTTGCATTCCCAAGCGCCAGGCGCTATGAAATGAAAACGTTTGCAAAAAACAACAATGAGAGCGCCACGTGCCGGGCCAGGCGGGCGAGCCCCGGATGCCATGGCGAGCGGGGCGTCGGGGGCGAGGAAACGTCATGGAGTTCCTCCAATACTTCTCGGCGGTCTTGACGCCCGCCTCGCTGCTGTTCCTCGGCATCGGAACGATCGGGGGGCTCATTCTGGGGGCAACGCCCGGCCTCTCGCCCACCATGGCGGTGGCGCTGCTCATCCCCTTCACCTTCCGCATGGACCCCGCGCAGGGCCTCATCCTGCTCGGCGCGGCCTACACCTCCTCGGTCGCCGGGGGCGCCGTGAGCGCGATTCTGCTCAAGATCCCGGGCGCGCCCGCCAATATCGCAACCGCGCTCGATGGCTATGAGATGGCCAAGAAGGGCCAGGCCGCCAAGGCGCTGCAGATGTGCTTCGTCTCCTCGGCCATTGGCGGCGTCATCGGCATATTGGTGCTGATCTTTCTCACCCCCCTTCTCGCCGCCTGGGCGCTCGGCTTCGGGCCCTCGCACCTGTTCTGGATCGCCATTCTCGGCGTGACCATCATCGGAACGCTGGATGCACGCTCGGTGGTCAAGGGGCTGCTCTCGGGCGCCATGGGGCTGTGGATCGCGACCATCGGCTACGACTCGATCCAGGGTGTGGAGCGGTTCACCTTCACCGAGCATCTCGATGGCGGCGTGAACGTGATCGCGGCGCTGATCGGTCTCTTCGCCATTCCGCAGATCATCGAGATGCTGGAAGGGGGGCGAACCAGGAAGACGATCGAGGTTCTTGCGGTCGAGCGCCACAGCATCTGGGCCTCGACCCGGGAGGTGTTCAGCAAGCTGCGCGCCCTCGGCATCGGCAGCGTGGTCGGCACGATCATCGGCCTCATCCCCGGGGCGGGCGGCCAGATCGCCGGCATCGTCTCCTATGACCAGACCCGCAAGTTCAGCCCCAACAGGGACCGCTTCGGCAAGGGCGAGAGCGAAGGCGTCGTGGCGGCGGAGTCCGCCAACAACGCCATGGTCGGCCCCTCTCTCGTGCCCCTCCTCACATTGAGCGTGCCCGGCAGCCCCACCGCCGCCGTCCTCCTCGGCGGGCTGCTGATCCACGGCATCTTTCCGGGGCCGGATCTCTTCTCCAAGCACGCGGCCGTCGCCTGGACCTTCATCGACTCCATGCTCATCGGCCAGATCCTGATGATGGTGTTCGGGCTCTACATCGCCCGCCTGGCGGCCCGCGTGGTGCTCATCCCTCCGGCCATCCTGGCACCGGCCATTCTCGTCCTCGCCGTGTTCGGCTCCTTTGCGGTGCAGCACTCGCTCTCGGACGTGTTCGTGATGCTGACCCTGGGCCTTGGCATGTATTTCCTCGAGAAGGTCGGCTTCAGCGCCGCGCCCATGGTGCTCGGCATCATTCTCGGCCCCATTGCGGAATCCAACTATGTGCAGGGGCGCATCATCGCCGAGGCGGGGGACGGCATCTTCGCCTATTTCTTCACCGGCGGCCTCAATATCGCACTGATCGCGCTCTGCCTCGCCTCGGTCGCATACAGCGTGGCCATGGAGGTGCGCCAGCGCCGGCTCGCCCGCATCGAGGGAGGCGCGCCATGAGCGATCAGCGCCCTGCCGCATCGGGCCTGCAACAGATCGTGCCCGCCGGACTCGTCGTCGCCCTGGCGCTCTGGGTCACATGGGTGAGCTTTGCCGTCGACGATCCCGAGCCCTATCTCTTCCCGCGCCTTGTCTCCCTCGTTCTGCTCGCCCTGTCGGTGGCGCTGCTCGTGCGGGCGCTGACGGGCAAGACCCTCACGGGTGCGGGCCTCGATGGCCGCACGCTGAAGAACGTCGCCCCGGCCATCGCCGTCACGCTGCTCTACGTCTTCGTCCTCGCCGACCTGGTGGGCTTCTACGCGGCCTCGACCGCCGCGTTCTTCACACTGGTCACGCTTTACGATCCGGCCCCGCATGACGAGATCGAGACCTGGCTCAAACGCCTTGCCGTGACGGTCGGCTTCATGGCCGTGATCGCCGTTCTTTTCACTCTGGTTCTCAAGGTCCAGGTGCCGAGGGGCGTCCTGTTCTGAGCGCCCTTCGCATCGCGGCCGCGAGGCCGGCATTTTGCAAAAAGGAGGAAACCCCAATGAGAAAATCGATCGCCATACTGGCCACGATGGCCGCACTCGCGCTCGCGGGCGCCGCATTCGCAGGCAGCTATCCCGAGCGGCCCGTCAGCCTCACCGTCGCCTACAGCCCGGGCGGCGCAACCGACTTCCAGGCCCGCATCGTGACCATGGTCGCCGCCAAGAAGGAGTATCTCGGCCAGCCCGTGGTCATCATCAACAAGCCCGGCGCGGGCGGCAAGATCGGCTGGAACTATTTCGCATCGCGCGCCTCCACGGACGGCTATGAGCTCGCGGCCTACAACGTGCCGCACTTCATCGCCCAGTCGATCAAGTTCAAGACCAAGTACAACATCAACAATCTCGAGCCGATCGCCAATTGGGGCGCCGATCCGGCGGTCCTGGTGGTGAACAAGAACAGCCCGTTCAACTCCGTGGATGATCTCGTGAAATACGCCAAGGCCAATCCCGGCAAGGTGACGGTCTCGGGCGCCGGCCTCTATGTGGGCCATCACATCGCCTTCCTGCAAATCCAGAAGGCCACCGGCGTGAAGCTCAAATATGTGCCCCACAAGGGCGGTGCTCCGGCACTCAAATCGGTCCTCGGCGGCCAGGTGATGGCCGGGGTCAACAACCTGTCCGACTCCTATCGCAGCCGCGCCAACCTCAAGATCCTCGCCATTGCCGATCTGCAGCGCGACAAGCAGTTCCTGCCCGACGTGCCGACCTTCAAGGAGCTGGGCTATGACGTGGACGACTCGTCGGTGAACTTCCGCGGCATCATGGTCCGCAAGGGCACGCCCAAGGAGATCATCGATTTTCTCTCCGCCCGCGTGGTCGAGATGTTCAAGAACAAGCGCGTCGCCAAGCAGATGAAGATCGGCGGCTCGCCCCTGCGCATCATGACCCGGGACGAGGTGATCAAGATGTGGAAGGCACGCCAGGCGTTCCTCCAGAAGCTTCTGGCGGACCTCTAGGCGGCCGGACCGGCCGGGGCGGCCTCGCGGACACGCCCCTCGGACACAGAAGAGATGCACCGGGCCTCGACCTTATCGAGGCGGGGCCCGGCGCAAACGGACGAGCCCCCCAAGGCGACTTCAAGACGATTTCGAGACGATTTGCGGAGCCCTGACGAATGGCAGCATCGACCAGTCCGGAACCCGCGCGGCGGAACGGCAAGGAAGGCAGCGAGCCGCTCGCGACCGTCGCCCCGCTCGTGGAGCGGGCGCGGGCGGCCATGGCCGCGTTCGCCAATGACGACCAGCGGGCGCTCGACGAGGCCGTGACCGCGCTCGCCTGGTCCATCTATAAGCCGGAGAACGCGCGTGCGCTCGCCGAGCTTGCCGTCGAGACCACCGGCCTCGGCGATGTGGAGAGCAAGATCACCAAGAACCAGCGCAAGACCTTCGGTTGCCTGCGGGACCTCATGCGGGTGAGGTCAACCGGCATCATCGAGGAGCTGCCGGAGCGCGGCATCGTCAAATATGCCAAGCCCGTGGGGGTCGTTGCCGCCATTACGCCGGCCACCAATCCCTGCGCGACGCCGGTCAACAAGGCGATGATGGCGGTCAAGGGCGGCAATGCCATCGTGATTGCGCCCTCGCCATCGGCGTGGGATGCGACGAATGCCACGGTGGAGCGCATGCGCGAGGAGATCGCCAAGACCGGGGCGCCGGCGGATCTGGTGCAAATCCTGCCCCGGCCCGTGACGCGGGAGGCGACGACCCGCCTCATGGAGATGGCCGATCTCGTGGTCTGCACGGGCAGCCAGAACAATGTGCGGGCCGCCTACAGGAGCGGGACCCCCGCCATCGGCGTCGGCGCGGGCAATGTGCCCGTCATCATCGACGAGAGCGCCGATCTCGATGATGCGGCCCGCAAGATCGCCGCCTCCAAGACCTTCGACAATGCCACGTCCTGCTCATCGGAGAACGCGCTCGTCATTCTCGATGCGGTCTATGACGGGGCGATCGCCGCGCTCGAAAGGGCGGGCGGATATATGGCGTCGGCCGAGGAGCGCGAGCGAATCGTCGACACGCTCTGGCAGGACGGCAAGCTCAACCGCAAGATCATCGCCCGCGACGGGGCGACCCTTGCGGCCGCCTTCGGCCTTCCGACGCAAGCCCATGGCGCCGCCTTCTTCATGGTCGAGGAGACGGGCATCGGGCCGGACTTTCCCCTTTCGGGAGAGAAACTCTCGCTCGTGCTCACCCTCTACCGCGCGCGGGACTTCGCGCACGCCAAGGCCATCGCCCAGGCGATCCTGGAGCATCAGGGCAAGGGGCACTCGGTCGGCATCCACACGCGCGACATGGCCCGCGCCCGTGCGCTCGCCGAGGAGACCGATGTCGTGCGCGTGCTCGTCAATCAGGCCCACACCTTCGGCAATGGGGGCGGTTTCGACAACGGCCTGCCCTTCACCCTCTCCATGGGATGCGGCACCTGGCAGGGCAACTCCCTGTCTGAGAATCTGAATTATCGCTGCTTCCTCAACATCACCCATCTGGTGACGACGATCGCGGAAGACAGGCCCTCGGAGGAGGCGCTGTTCGGCGCCTACTGGGCCAAATACGGGAAATGATCGGATGAATTTCGAGGAGCATGCGGCAAAGGCCCTGCTGGCGGCGGCCGGCCTTGCGGTGCCGCGCGGAGCGCTGGCCGCAACGGCAGAGGAGGCCGCGAGCATCGCCGAAGGGCTCGGGCCCTCAGTGGTCAAGGCCCAGGTGCCCACGGGTAAGCGCGGCAAGGCGGGCGGGATCGCGCTCGCGGCCACGCCGCGGGAAGCCGAGGCCGCGGCCCGGCGCATCCTCGGCATGGAGATCGGCCCCTATCGGGTCTCGCGGGTGCTGGTGGAGGAGCAGGTCCCGATCCGGCAGGAGTACTATGCCGCCGTTCTGAACGATGCGCGCAGCCGCGGGCCGATGATCCTCTTCTCCAGCGAGGGGGGGATGGATATCGAGGAGATCGCCGCCAGGCATCCGGAAAAGCTCTCCCGCATCACCCTCGATATCCGCGAGGAGCCCGACGAGGCGCGGCTGGCGGCGGCTCTGCCCGCCCTCGCGGCGGTCGATACCGCGTCGATCGCCGCATTTCTCGCGCGTCTCTATTCGGCCTATCGGGCGAACGACGCCGAGCTTCTCGAGGTCAACCCCCTGGCGCTCACCGAGGACGGGCGGCTCATCGCCCTCGACGGCAAGTTCACCCTCGACGACTCCGCCATCGCGCGCCAGAGCGCCCTTGCCGAGCAGGGCGCGGAGGAGAGGCTGACCGCATTGGAGCGCAGGGCGAAGGCGCTCCATCTCAAATATGTCGAGCTCGATGGCGATGTGGGCATCCTCGCCAATGGCGCGGGGCTGACCATGGCCACCATGGATGTGGTGAGGCACTATGGCGGGCGGCCGGCGAACTTTCTCGAGATCGGTGGGGAGGCCTACACGCTGGGGCGCGAGGCGCTGGGCCTGGTGCTCGACGATCCGAAGGTCAAATCCCTGCTCGTGAATTTCTGCGGCGCGTTCGCCCGCACCGACGTGATGACCGAGGGCATCGTGGAGGCCTGGCGGGCGCTCGAGCCGCGCCTTCCCGTCTTCTTCACCATCCATGGAACGGGCGAGCGCGAAGCCATCGCCATGGTGCGCGAGCGGCTCGGCATCGAGCCCTTCGACATCATGGACGATGCGGTCAAGGCGGCGATCGAGGCGGCGAAGTGATTGTACGTGGCAATGAGACGGTGCTCGTTCAGGGCATTACCGGCAAGCAGGGCACGTTCTGGAGCACCCGCATGCGCGACTATGGCACGCGCATCATCGGCGGGGTCAATCCGAAGAAGGCGGGCACGATGCATCTCGATGTGCCGATCTTCGCATCGGCCCGGGAGGCCGCCGCCGAGGCGCGGCCCGACGTCTCGGTCCTCTTCATCCCGCCGCTCGCCACCAAGGCCGCCGTGCTCGATGCCATCGCGGCCGGCATCCGCAAGATCGTGGTTCTCGCCGAGCATGTTCCCGTTCACGACGTGATGTATTTCCTCGCCGCCGCCCGCGAGGCCGGGGCGCAGGTCATCGGCCCCAACACGGTCGGCGTGGTGACGCCGGGCGAGTGCTTCGTGGGCTTCATGCCGGCGTTCAACGAGCAGGTGTTCCGGCCCGGCGGCGTCGGCGTCATCTCCCGCTCGGGCAGCCTCGGCACGCTGATCTGCCTCAACATCGTTCAGGCGGGCCTCGGCATATCCGCCTTCATCGGCATTGGCGGCGATCCCGTCGTGGGAACCACGACCCGGGACGCGCTTGCCACACTCGAGGCGGACGAGCGCACCCGGGCGGTCGCCCTCGTGGGCGAGATCGGCGGCACCATGGAGGAGGAGGCGAGCGACTATGCCGCGACCATGACCAAGCCCGTTGCCGCCTTCATCGCCGGCGCCGCCTCGCCGCCGAACAAGAAGATGGGGCATGCCGGCGCCATCGTAACCGGCTCGATGGGCTCATATGCGTCCAAGAAGGCGGCGCTGGAGCGGGCCGGCATCACGGTTGCGCCCACGCCCTCGGGCATCGCCGCGGCGCTGGCGGGCGCGTGAGGGGCGCTCCCATACTCGTTTCGGAACCGGAAAGATCGTGCAAAGGACAGCATCATGAAGATGACCACCGAGGAGGCCTTCATCAAGGTCTTGCAGATGCATGGGATCGAGCATGCCTTCGGCATCATCGGCTCGGCCATGATGCCGATCTCGGACCTGTTTCCGAAGGCGGGGATCACCTTCTGGGACTGCGCCCATGAATGCAATGCCGGAATGATGGCCGACGGCTATACGCGGGCGACGGGCAGGATCTGCATGGCCGTCGCCCAGAACGGGCCCGGCATCACCAATTTCGTCACCCCCATCAAGACCGCCTATTGGAACCACACGCCGCTGCTCCTGGTCACGCCGCAGGCCGCCAACAAGACCATCGGACAGGGGGGCTTCCAGGAGGTGGAGCAGATGGCCCTCTTCGAGGACATGGTCTGCTACCAGGAGGAGGTGCGCGACCCGGCGCGCATGGCGGAGGTGCTCAACCGGGTGATCGAGAAGGCCATCCGGTCCTCGGCGCCGGCGCAGATCAACGTCCCGCGCGACATGTGGACCCGGGTCATCGACATCGAGCTTCCCCAGATCGTGCGCATCGAGCCCTCCCCCGGCCATCCCGCCGCCATCGCCGAGGCGGCCCGCCTCCTCTCCGCGGCCGCCTTTCCGGTCATCCTCTCGGGCGCCGGCGTCGTCATCGGCAATGCGGTGAGCGCGTGCGTCGCGCTCGCCGAGCGTCTCGATGCGCCGGTGTGCAACAGCTACCAGCATAATGACAGCTTTCCCGGCAGCCATCCGCTCGCGGTCGGCCCCCTCGGCTATAACGGCTCGCGCGCCGCCATGGAGCTGATCGCCAAGGCCGATGTCGTGCTCGCTTTGGGCACGCGGCTCAACCCCTTCTCGACCCTGCCGGGCTACGGGATCGAGTACTGGCCGGAGGGCGCGAAGATCATCCAGGTGGACATGAACCCGGACCGCATCGGCCTCACCAAGAGGGTGACGGTGGGCATTTGCGGCGATGCGCGCCTCGTTGCCGAGCAGCTCCTGGCCGCGCTCTCCCCTGAGGCGGGCGATGCGGGCCGGGAGGAGCGCAAGGCCCTCATCCACAAGACCAAATCCGCCTGGCTGCAAGCGCTGAGCAGCATGGATCACGAGGAGGACGACCCGGGCACGACCTGGAACGAGCGCGCCCGCAAGCGCGAGCCGGAGCTCATGTCCCCGCGCCAGGCGTGGCGCGCCATCCAGGCCGCGCTTCCCGAGGATGCCATCATCTCCACCGATATCGGCAACAATTGCGCCATCGGGAACGCCTATCCCACCTTCGAGAAGCCGCGAAAATATCTCGCCCCCGGCATGTTCGGCCCCTGCGGATACGGCTTTCCGGCGATTTTGGGCGCCAAGATCGGCTGCCCCGATACGCCGGTGGTGGGCTTTGCGGGCGATGGCGCCTTCGGCATCTCCATGAACGAGATGACCGCCTGCGGGCGTGACGACTGGCCCGCCATCACCATGGTGATTTTCCGCAACTATCAATGGGGGGCGGAGAAGCGCAACACCACGCTCTGGTACAATGACAATTTCGTGGGCACGGAGCTCGATCGCGATGTCAGCTATGCAGCCATTGCCGAGGCGTGCGGGACGAAAGGCGTCACGGTGGCAAGCATGGACGACCTCACGGCGGCGCTCAAGGACGCGATCGCGGCGCAGGCACAGGGCGAGACCACCTTCATCGAGGTGCTGCTCAATCAGGAGCTTGGCGAGCCCTTCCGGCGCGATGCCATGACTGCGCCGGTGGAGGTTGCGGGCATCGACCCCGGGGACATGCGCCGCCAGCCATAGGCCGGCCTTGGGGGCGGCCTTCCAGCGCAAGCGAGCCGAAGGGGCGGAGGCGCACGGGGCGCGGCGCGAGGCGCGGAGGCGGAGGGCAGAGGAGCCATGACGGACGCGCAAGCACGCCGCATCCTCACGGTCAATGCCGGCTCCTCGAGCCTGAAATTCGCCGTCCATGAGCGCGTCGGCGAGCCGGGAGGAAGAGCGCCGGTGACGCTTTTGCGGGGCGAGGTGCGCGACATCGGCCGCCAGCCCTCGTTCCACTACCGGATCAATGCGCCGGTCTCCGGGGCGGGGGACGATCCGGCAGCGGAGACCATCGACCGGCAAAGGCTCGCGAGTCACGAGCAGGCCCTGCGCGCGGTGCTCGATTGGCTCGATGGCCTGGGCCTGCCGCTCGGCAGCCTTGCCGGCGCGGGGCACCGGGTCGTGCATGGAGGCTCCCGCTTCACCGCGCCCCAGCCGATCACCGAGGAGGTGATCGCGGCTCTGCGCGCCTGCGAGCCCCTGGCACCGCATCACATGCCGCACAATATCGGGGCCATTCTCGCCTTGCAGGCGCATGCCCCGGACCTGCCCCAGGTGGCGTGCTTCGATACCGCTTTCCACGCGACCCAGCCCGCTGTCGAGACCCATTTGCCGCTGCCCGGCACATGGTTCGCGCGCGGCATTCGCCGCTATGGCTTTCACGGGCTCAATTACGAGCATGTGGTGCACGCCCTGCCCCGGCTCTCGGGCGCGGGCCTGCCCGAGCGTCTGGTCGTGCTGCATCTTGGCAATGGCGCGAGCGCCTGCGCCATCCGGGCCGGCCGGAGCATCGCCACCTCCATGGGCTTCTCCACCATTGACGGGCTCCTCATGGGAACGCGCTCCGGCGCCATCGACCCGGGCGTTCTCCTGCATCTGCTGAAGGCCGAGGGGCTGGATGTCGATGCGCTCGAGGACCTTCTCTACAATCGCGCCGGGCTGCTCGGCGTGTCCGGCATCTCGAGCGACATGCGCACCCTGCTTGCCGACGGCTCGCCGGAGGCGCGCCTCGCCGTGGAGATGTTCTGCCATCGCGCGGCGCGCCATGTCGGCGCGTTCCTGCCTGCGCTCGGCGGGCTCGATGCGCTCGTCTTCACCGGAGGCATCGGCGAGAATGCGCCGGAGGTGAGGGCGCGCATTCTCGATGCCCTGGCCTGTTTCGGCATCGCCTGGGACGCGGATGCCAATGCGGCGGGGCGGGCGGACATTGCGCGCCCCGGCTCTGCGGTCCGGGTGTGGATCGTGCCGGCCAATGAGGAGCTCACCATCGCCCGCCAGACCTTCGCCCTGCTCGACGGGCAGGCCCTGCGCTCCCAGGTCCGATAACGGCGCGGCCAAGAGGGCCTCTCGAGGGCCGGCGTCGGATGCCCGGCGGCCGGATCTGGCTGGCTCGCCCCTCCGGTTATGCCCCTCGTGCGCAATCGAAACCACGTCATTGCCGCGCTCGACGCGGCAATCCAGAGCGGCAACCGCCGTGCTTGCGACCCTGGATGCCCGTGTCACGCACGGGCATGACGAAGGAGTGGCGCGGGCCGAGGCGGAGCGTCGGCGCCGGTGCGGTTCTCTTTCCAACACCCCGCTGCATCCCCCCACGTCATTGCCGCGCTCGACGCGGCAATCCAGAGCAGCGGCCGCCGTGCTTGCGGCCCTGGATGCCCGTGTCACGCACGGGCATGACGAAGAGGGGGCCGCCGAGGCGGAGCGTTGGCGCCGGCGTTGGAGATGGATGTCTGCCTGCGAGGGCCGTTGATTGTCTCTGGGGATCAGTCGCGGAACGCGCTTTGCAGGCGCTGCCATTGCGCGCCCACCGGATTGCCCTTCGCGCCCGGTGCGGCGCCCTCCTGCTCCAGGAGCCGGGCGAGCTTCACCACGCGGTCGTGAATGTCGTAGCTCGCCTCGATCAGGCGCTTCAGGTCGCCGGGCAGGGCATCGAAGCCCGGAACATGGCCGGGCCGGGCGATGGTCTCGAGGCGGATGCGCGCCAGCCGCTCTGCCGCCTCCTGCCTGTCCATCTCGCCTTCGACCACGGCGAGATGCATGACCAGCCATGAGCCCAGATGCATCAGCCGGGTGGTGAGGCGAATGCTCTCGCTGGCATAGACCCGCAGCGCCTCGCCGGTGAGGCCCGCAGCCTGGCGCCGCCCGGGTCCGTCGAGATAGTTGGCCGTCTCCTCGACCAGGGCGAGGCCCTCGCGGCACAGCTCGCGAAAATGCCGGGACTGCAAGTAGGTCCTGGCGAAGCAAATCGCATGCTCGTCACGCGCTGCTGCCGGATCGGGACCCGTGCCACCATTCATCGCATTACTCACTCGAACATCCCCGCCGTGCTCGCACTAACCGACAATCGGGGCCGGCGCCCGGGGCACGCATACCAACCCGATCATAACCCAAAGCTCCGCGGCCCCAACCCCTTTTCCCGCACAAGCGTTAACTCGCCGTTTCCTCGGCCGCAATCTGCCGGGCCGAGAGGTGGCACGGGAAATGGGACAGGAGAAGGCGGCACACAAAAAAAGAGCCGCTTCGGAGAGCGGCTCAGGAGTTAACAGGGAGGCGTCAAACAGAGTGGACAGGAGCCACTCGGCATCCAGATGACTGGATGAGGTGATCATAGTGGGGAAGTTGCTAACGAAGGGTTAATGAAAAACGGAATCTTTCCCGTTGCTCCGATCCGACCCGCGCGCTCACGAGGAGCCCTTGAAAATGGCGTCGGCCTCGGTCTGGTGGGCGCGCTTTCTCGCAAGCTCCGCCTCGACGCGGGCGATCTCCGCCTTGAGATCGGCAATGCGGGCCTCGAGCTCCGCCACCGAGAGGGCCCCCAGATCCTCGCCCAGCAATTGCGGCCGGCCCCGCACCGGCTCCAGATCGTCCCTGTCATCGCCCATCGCCTCGCCCTCCTCTGCAAAGGCCCGCGCCTCGAGTTTTCAGACCTCGATGCCATGCTCGCGCGCGAAACGCTCCAGCGCGCCGCGAATGCTGGCGCCGGTGTCCTCGATCAGCTCCCGCATTGCCTCGGTGAGCGCGCCGGCGTCGAGCTCGAGGATCATGCTCTTCACCGGGCCGATGGCCGCCGGCGCCATGGAGATGGTGCGAAAGCCCAACCCGATCAGCGCCATGGCCTCGAGCGGCCGGCTCGCCATCTCACCGCAAAGCGTGAGCGGTGTCGCGTGCCGTTCGGCCGCCTCGACGATATGGGCGAGCACTCTCAGGACCGCAGGGCTCAGCGGATCGTAGCGGCTCGCCACCCGCTCATTGGTGCGGTCGGCCGCGAACAGGAACTGCAGGAGATCGTTGCTGCCCACGGAGGCAAAGTCCACCTTCTCGAACAGCTCATCGAGCCGCCAGAGCAGGGACGGCACCTCGATCATGGCGCCGAGATGGACCTCGCGCGGCCCTTCGCGCCCCTGAACCTCGAGCAGGGCCCGCTCCCTCTCCACCAGCGCCTTCGCGGCATCGAACTCGGCGACCTCTGCAATCATCGGCAGCATGACCCGGAGCGTGCGGCCGCGCGATGCGCGCAGGAGAGCCCGGATCTGGGTGCGGAACAGGCCCGGCCGGTCCAGCGCCATGCGCATGGCCCGCCAGCCGAGCGCAGGATTGTCCTCCTGCATGTGGCGCATGAAGGGCAGCACCTTGTCGCCGCCGATATCGAGGGCGCGGAACACGACGGGCCGCTCGCCCGCCGCCTCCAGGATGGCCTCGTAGAACCGGGTCTGGCGCTCGCGGCGCGGAAAGCTCGCCGAGATGAGGAACTGAAGCTCCGTGCGAAAGAGGCCGATGCCGAGTCCTCGAGATGGGGCAGCTCGACCAGGAGGCCCGCATTCATGTGCAGGCAGATGGGCACGCCGTCGCGTGTGATGGCGGGACGGTCCTTGAGGGCGGCATAGCGCTTCTGCCGGCGGGCAAGGAAGCGCACCTTGTCGGAATAGGCGTCGATCACCTCGGCCTTGGGCCGGATGTGCACCTCGCCGCCCAGGGCATCGACCACAATCGCATCGCCCGGATCGACCTTCTCGACAATGCCGTGTGCCTGGCCGATGGTCGCGATGCCGAGGGCGCGGGCGACAATGGCGACATGGCTTGCGGGGCCGCCTTCCTCGAGCACGAGACCGCGCAGGCGGCTGCGGTCGTAATCGAGCAGCTCTGCGGGCCCCAGGGTGCGGGCGACCAGGACCGTATCCTGCGGCAGGTCCTCGCTCGCCGCGGTCGCCTCGCGGCCGGCAAGGATGCGCAGGAGCCTTGCCGAGAGATCGTCGAGCTCGTGCAGTCGCTCGCGCCAGAAGGCATCGCGGGCGCGCGCCATGCGCACGCGCATGTCGTTACGCACCCGCTCCACCGCGGCCTCGGCCGTGAGGCCCGTTGCCACCGCCTCCTTCAGGCGCTCCTTCCAGCCGCGGTCATGGGCCAGCAGCGCCAGGGCCTCCAGCACGTCCCTGTGCTCGCCCGCGCGGGCCATGTCGCCGCGCTCCAGCATGTCGTCGATGGTCTCGGTGAGCCGCCCGAGCGCCTCCTCGATTCTCGCCTCCTCCTCCCCCGCATCCTCCGCAATGGAGCGCGAGACCAGAATGCGCGGCTCGTGCAGGACCACATGGCCGAGCGCCACGCCCTCGGAGAGGACGAGGCCGGGTACGCGCCGGGCATGGGCGCGCATGGCCGCGCTTGCCGCATCATTCAGCCCCTCCACCTCGCCCGAGGCGATGAGCTCGGCGAGCACCATGGCGGTCGTCTCCATGGCCTCCAGCTCGTCCTCGCTGTAGTGGCGCGCACGCACGTTCTGCAGGGTGAGCACGCCGAGCACGCGGCCTCCTCTCAGGATCGGCACGCCCAGGAAGGCGTGAAATTTCTCCTCCCCCGTCTCCGGCCGATAGGCGAAGTTGGGATGCGACTGGGCCTCGGAGAGATTGACCGGCTCGGCGGTGTCGGCGATGAGGCCAACGAGGCCCTCGCCCGCGCGCAGATGGGTGTTGTGAACCGCCTCGGGATTGAGACCCTCGGTGGCGAACAGCTCGAGCGAGCCATCGGCGCGGCGCACATAGATGGAGCAGACCTCGGCCACCAGAAGGCCCGCGACCTGGCGCACGATCTCGTCGAGCCGCGCCTTGCCGCCCTTGCCCCGCGCCATGATCTGTCTGAGCCGCCGGATGAGGACCCGCGGCGCTGTCACATCGGCCGGCGCCATGCGCTCGGTTCCCTGTCTTTCGATCCGCGTCTTCGCCCCCCAATCACCGCTCCGCAGTGCACGGATTCGTGCCTGGACAAGGCGGCCCCCGTCAGCCCGCACCGCGCGGCCCGGGTCTGCTCCGCATCGGCGCGGCCGGCGCGCGGCTGCGGGCGCCGCGCAGATATCGGCACCCTGTTGGAGCCGGGGCGCGCCAGGGGCGTCAGTCGGCGTCCAGCCCGTAGAGCGAATGCAGCGTGCGAACGGCGAGCTCCGTATAGGCCGCGTCGATCAGGATCGAGATCTTGATCTCCGAGGTGGAGATGGCCTCGATGTTGATGCCCTTGTCCGCGAGCGCCTGGAACATGCGGGCGGCCACGCCGGCATGGCTGCGCATGCCGATGCCGATCACCGATACCTTGACGACGTCGGTCGAGCCGCGCAGGTCGAAGTCCCCGATGTCGCTGCGCGCCCCTTCGATCACCTTCATGGCCCGCTCGAGATCGCTCGTCTGGACGGTGAAGGTCATGTCCGTGTGCTTGCCGTCGGGCGTGACGTTCTGGACGATCATGTCGACATTGATGTTCGCCTCGGCCAGGGGGCCGAACACCCGTGCCGCCACGCCCGGCTTGTCCGCCACGCCGAGCAGGGTGACCTTCGCCTCGTCCTTGGCATAGGCGATGCCGCTGACGACCTGTTGCTCCACGATCTCGTCCTCACCGCAAACCAGTGTTCCGGGCACGCGCCCCTCCTCCCGACCCGCGGCCGGCAGCGTGTCCGGCGCCTCGAAACTCGAGCGCACCAGCACGCGCACGCCGCGCACCATGGCAAGCTCCACCGAGCGGGTCTGGAGCACCTTCGCCCCCTGCGATGCCATCTCCAGCATCTCCTCATAGGAGATGGCCTCGAGCCGGCGCGCCTTGGGCACGATCCGTGGGTCCGTTGTGTAAACGCCATCCACGTCGGTGTAAATGTCGCAGCGGTCCGCGCCTATGGCCGCCGCGAGAGCCACCGCACTCGTGTCCGAGCCGCCACGCCCGAGGGTCGTGATCCGGTTGTCGGGCCCGATGCCCTGAAAACCGGCCACCACCGCCACCTCGCCGCGGTCCAGGAGCCGGGCGCGGATCTCGGCGGCCGGAATCTCCGTGATCCGTGCCGCCCCGTGGGCGCCGTCGGTGCGAAACGGAACCTGCCAGCCCAGCCATGACCGGGCCGGAATGCCCATGGATTGGAGCGTGATGGCGAGAAGGCCGGAGGTCACCTGCTCTCCGGAGGAGACAACGGCGTCATATTCGCGCGCATCGTGCAGCGGCGCCGCCTCGCGGGTGAGGGCCACCAGCCTGTTGGTCTCCCCCGCCATGGCGGAGACGACGACGGCGCAGGCATTGCCCGCCTCCACCTCGCGCTTCACATGTTGCGCGACATTCCGGATGCGATCGAGGTCCGCGACGGAGGTGCCGCCGAACTTCAACACCAAGAGAGCCATGAGATGTCCTCGCGCGCCATCGAGCGGCCGGCGCGCCCCTTGCCGAGAGCGAGACTGCACCGAACGAGACACGTGCGCGGCGCTGATGGATGACATGTCGACGGCCTATTCATAATGCGAAGGGCCAAGGCGTGTCCATCCCGCAGGCGGGCCGGCGCGCGGGGCTGCGCCGCACTTGACAATCCCGCCTTCCCGGGCGCCAATCCGGCCTATGCAGACGCACGCCAGAAAGACCGGCGCGGCGGGTCACGAGACATCGGCGACGCTGGATGCCGAAGAGGTGGCGCGCTTCACCGCCATCGCCGCCGATTGGTGGGACCCGAACGGGAAATTCCGCCCTCTGCACAAGATCGGGCCGGCGCGGCTCGTCTTCATTCGCGATCAGCTCTGCGGGCATTTCGGTCGCGATGCGCGGGGCGCGCGGCCGCTGGAGGGCCTTGGCGTGCTCGACATCGGTTGCGGGGGCGGCCTCATCGCCGAGCCGCTCGCACGCCTCGGCGCGCGTGTGACGGGAATCGACCCGTCCGACGAGACCATCGCCGCGGCCCGGGCCCATGCCGAGGCCCAGGGGCTCGCCATCGACTATCGGGCCTGCCGCGCGGAGGCGCTTGTGGAGGCCGGTGAGACATTCGACGCCGTGCTCACCCTGGAGGTGATCGAGCATGTGCCGGACGTTCCCGCCTTTCTCCGCGTTGCGGGGGCGCTGGTGCGCCCGGGCGGGATCATGATCCTCTCCACCCTCAATCGCACGCTGAAAGCCTGGGCGCTTGCCATTGTCGGTGCGGAATATGTTCTGCGCTGGCTGCCCGTCGGCACCCATCAATGGGAGAAGTTCGTCACACCCGAGGAGCTGGCGCGCGCCTTGCGGTCTGCCGAACTCGAGCCCGCC
>JALUTE010000545.1 GCA_027058255.1 Methyloligella sp.
GGCCCGGCCCATAAATGCGACATCGTCGGGCAAGGGGCCGTAGCTCAGTTGGGAGAGCGCAGCGTTCGCAATGCTGAGGTCAGGGGTTCGATTCCCCTCGGCTCCACCAAACCCCTCACGCCCGCCTGTCACCTTCGTCATGGCCCGCGCCGGCGGGCTCGCAGGACCGCGCCGGCCCGGACACCCAGTGCGTCAGGAACGCGTCGAGCCAGGTGCCCACTGCGCCCACATGCCGGAAATGCGCGTGGAACTGGGCCTGCCGCGACATGGCGCCCGGCAGGCGCAACTTGTCCGGATTGGCCGACGTCCAGCGGTTCACCATCGCATAGGTGATCTCCGGGTGGAACTGCACCCCGAACGCCGCAGGGCCATAGGCAAAAGCCTGATTCTCGAACGCCTCGCCTCTCGCCAGCAGCCGGGCGCCCGCCGGCAGATCGAACCCCTCCTGGTGCCATTGATAGACCGCCTTCGGCCAGGGGGCGATGCGCCGGCCCGCCTCGGTCTCCATGATGGGATGATAGCCGATCTCCACGCGCCGCTCGGGATGGGGGCGCACGGCGGCGCCCAGAAACATGGCGAGCATCTGGGCCCCCAGGCATACGCCGAGGAGCGGCCGCTCCTCGGACAACGGCACGGCCAGCCAGTCGATCTCCGCCTGAATGTAAGGCTCGCGCGCGCGGTCGTTGGCACTCATCGGCCCGCCGAAAATGACGACTCCGGCATGGCCTTCGAGGCTGTCCGGCAGGCGGTCTCCGAAACGCGGCCGGCGAATGTCCAGCCTGAACCCCGCTTCGAGGAGCCAACGCCCGACCCGGCCGGGGGTCGAGTGCTTTTGATGATGGATGACGAGGACGGGTCGCGGAACGCCCCCTGCACGCCCGTGCGACGGGGCGCCACGCCGGCGCGCGCGCCGCGACCGGTCGCCACCGGACCAGCGTCTCGCCTCATATACCGTCATCCTTTCATACCCCCGAGCGATCGGTTCGCCCCCGAGAGGCTGTGCAATGGCATCGTCGCATCGGCGCGCACCGCGGCGAGCCAGGAAAAGGTCCCGGACCCTGCAGCTATCACGCCCCTCGCCGCCTGAGAAGCCAATCCATGAACGGGATCAGGATCGCGTGCGGAATGACCTGCAGCGCAATGCCATACAATTTGTAGGCCAGGCCGGGAACGATCAAGGACCGTCCCCAGACAAAGCCGCGATAGCCGGCCCGTGCCGCAGTGTCCGCACGCAGGACACCGAGCGCGCGCAGATAATAGGCGCTGCTTGCCCCCATGTGAGCGTGAAAATCCGTCGCGACCGGTCCCGGCGCGAGCGTGGTCACGCGCACGCCCTGCCCCGCCACCTCGCGCCCCACGGCTCGGCCGAGGGAGATCACATAGGCCTTGCTGGCGTAATAGGCCGCCTGCCAGGGGCCGGGAACGAGCCCTCCGAGGGAGGCGACATTGAGCACGCCGCCGCGACCGCGCAGGAGCATGCCGGGCAGGAAGCGGTGCATCAGGTCCGTCAGAGCCTCCACGTTGAGCGCGAGGAGCCCGTCAATCGCTTCCTGCGCCTGATCGACGAACGGCCCGGACAGCCCAATGGCTGCATTGTTCACCAGAACGTCGCAATAGGCGCCTCGCTCGCGCAGGAGCGCCTCGATGCGCTCCCGCTCGTCCACACGGCCGAGATCGACGGCGAGGGTCTCCACACGGACGCCGAAGGCCTGCACCAGCGAGCGGCGCGCCGCCTCGAGGCGCCCGGCGTCGCGGGCGACCAACAGCAGGTCGTTTCCCGCCCGCGCGAACTCATGCGCAAGCGCGAGGCCGATGCCCCGCGAGCCGCCCGTGACCACCACCATGGGTGCCATGGCCTCGAACTGCTCGAGCCCCGGGCCGGGCCGCCAGTGCCGCCGCCGCCAGTGCTCGAGAGCCTTCTCCACCATGCGTGCGAGCCCACTCATGGGCTACATCCGCCGCTCCACGGCCTTGCGAAGGCGGACCCGATCACGGGTCGAGACGCCCAGGAGCTCGGCCACGCGCCAGACCAGATTGCTCTCGAACTCGTGCACCTCGCCATCGGCATAGACGATCTCCCAAAGCATCCCCACGATCCGCTGGCGCCCTTCCTGGTCGAGCTCGCGCTTGAGCACGCTGGTGAAGCTGTAGAGATCCACCGCCTCGCGCTCCGCCGCCTCCCCCTCCCGCATCAGGCGGGACAGGGCGTCGTCGTCGAGATCGAAGCGGGTCTTGAGCAGATGCTCCACACGATTGCGCTCGGAGGGCATGAGCGTGCCATCCACCATGGCTGCATGGATGAGGAGCGCAGCCGCCGCAAGGTGCAGCTCCTGCTCGGCAAGGCTCGCGCCCTCCTCCCTGGCGTGACCGACGCCGAGCCGTTCGGCGATTGCTGAAAAAATCGACATGACCGTCTCCGGATCTGCTTTGGGGGCGTGACCGGCGCGCGGAGGCCGCCACATTGGCGGGGTCCCCTCAATGCCCGTGCTCCCCAAAGAGCGAGCTTACATTGTGCAGCCATTTTGCCTAGTCTCTCCTCGATGGTCGTCTTTGCGGTGCAAGCGGCCGGGCAGCATGATCGACGGAGGCGACAGGGGCGATGCAAGGCGCGCGCAAGCCGCGCCCCTTCCCCAAGGGGCGCCAGGCAGACGCGGCAGCGGGCGAGGCGCTTGCTGCCCTGCTCGCCGGCACACCGCGCCGGCGGGATTTGCTCGTGGAGCATCTGCACCGCATCCAGGACAGGCTCGGCCACATTCCCGCCCGCCACCTCCAGGCGCTCGCCGAAATGCTGCACCTGTCCATGGCCGAGGTCTTCGAGGTTGCGACCTTCTACGATCGTTTTGACATCGTGGACGAGCAGCGCGGCGAGCGCGCGCCGCCCCCGCTCACCGTGCGGGTCTGCGATGGCCTGCCCTGCGCACTCGCGGGCGCGGACGCGCTGGCCCGCAGCCTTGGCGAGGCCGTGGACGCGGCAATGGTGCGGGTTCTGCGGGCGCCCTGCATGGGACGCTGCGCCGAGGCGCCCGCGGCGGCGGTGGGTGAGCGGTGCATCACGCCGGCGGGGGCCGAGACCATGCTCGCCGCCGCCGAGGCCGGCGAAACGGAGCCCGCACTGCCCGACTGGCGTGGCCTCGAGCGCTATGGCGAGGCTGGCGGCTATCGGCTGCTCGAAGAGGTGCGCGGCGGAGCGCGGTCCATCGAGAACGTGCTCGCGGAGCTCGAGGCGAGCGGTCTTCGCGGCCTTGGCGGGGCGGGCTTTCCCGCGGCGCGCAAATGGCAGGCGGTGCGCGCCCGGCCGCGCCCCCGGCTCCTCACCGTCAACGCCGACGAAAGCGAGCCCGGCACCTTCAAGGACCGGCACATTCTCGAGACCGATCCCCATCGCATGCTGGAGGGCGCGCTCGTCGCCGCCCATGTGATTGAGGCCGAGCGCATGGTCGTCTATCTGCGCGACGAATATGCCGCCGCCCGGGCGATCCTCACGCGCGAGATCGCCGCGCTCGGGCGGGCGGGCCTGGTGGCGCCCGATTTCATCGACCTTCGCCGCGGCGCCGGCGCCTATATCTGCGGCGAGGAGTCCGCCATGGTCGAGTCCATCGAGGGCAAGCGCGGCTGGCCGCGCCATCGCCCGCCCTATCTGGCCGAGCGCGGTCTCGATGGCCGACCCACCCTCAATCACAATGTGGAGACCCTGGCCTGGGTGCCGCGCATCCTCGCCGAGGGCGGGGCCCGTTTCGCCGCGAGGGGCGTGCGCGGCGCCAGGGGTCTGCGCAGCTTTTCCGTCTCCGGCCGTGTGGCCCGCCCGGGGCTCATCGAGGCGCCGGCCGGGTCCACCGCAAGGGAGCTCATCGCCCGGGCCGGCGGCATGGCCGAGGGGCACGCCCTGCGCGCCTTCCTGCCGGGCGGCGCATCCGGTGGAATCCTGCCGGCGGAGCTTGCCGACACACCGCTCGATTTTGGCACGCTCGAGGCCCATGGCGGCGCCATCGGCTCCCACGCGCTCATCGTCCTCTCCGACCGGGACGACCTCCTCGACGCCGCCCACAACCTGCTCGCCTTCTTCGCGCGCGAGTCCTGCGGCCAGTGCACGCCCTGCCGGGTGGGATGCGAGAAGGCGGTGCAGATGCTCGATGCGGCCCGCAGCGGCGCGACCCTCGATCGCGCGCTTCTGGCTGCGCTCTGCGATGCCATGGCCGATGCCTCGATCTGCGGCCTCGGCCAGGCGGCGCCCAACCCCATTCGCAGCCTGTTGCGCCACTTCCCGGAGGCCCTGCCATGAGCGCCGAGGACAGCAAGGCCGCCGCATCGCCTGCGATCCGGTTCACCTTGGACGGGCAGGAGGTGGACGCCCGCGAGGGCGAGACCATCTGGCAGGCGGCCATGCGCTTTGGTGTCGAGATCCCGCATCTGTGCTGGCACCCGGCGCCCGGCTATCGGGCCGATGGCAATTGCCGGTTGTGCATGGTGGACATCGAAGGCGAGCCGCGCCTTGCCGCCTCCTGCATTCGCCATCCCGAGCCGGGCATGACGGTGAGCACGGCGAGCCCGCGGGCCAAGGCTGCCCGGCGCATGGTGCTGGAGATGCTGCTCGCCGATCTGCCGGAGCGCGCCGCTAGCCCCGATGAGAACGCGGCCCTGTGGCGCTGGGCCGACCGGCTCGGTGTTGCGAAATCGCGCCTTCCCGCGCGCCGGGGCGCGCCGCCCGCGCCGGACCGCTCCCACCCCGCCATGGCGGTCGATCTTGCGGCCTGCATCCATTGCACGCTCTGCCTGCGCGCCTGCCGCGAGGTGCAGGTGAACGATGTCATCGCCATGGCGGGCCGGGGCGCGCAGAGCCGCATCGTCTTCGACCTCGCCGACCCGATGGGCGAGTCCAGCTGTGTCGCCTGCGGGGAATGCGTCGCCGTCTGCCCGACAGGCGCGCTCCTGCCCGCCGGCCTCGCCGAGCCCGAGACCCGCGCGGCGCTCCGCCAGAAGGCCCGGCCCGTCGCCTCCGTCTGCCCCTATTGCGGGGTGGGGTGCCAGATCACCTACCAGGTGGACGAGGCCGCGAACCGGATTCTGCTCGTCGAAGGGCGGAACGGTCCTGCCAATGAGAGCCGCCTCTGCGTCAAGGGCCGTTTCGGCTTCGACTATGTGGCCCATCCCCACCGCCTCACGCGCCCCCTCATCCGCAAGGCCGGCGCGCCCAAGGTGCTCGGCCTCGACCCTGCCGACCCGTCGAGCCATTTCCGCGAGGCCACCTGGGACGAGGCGCTCGATCTCGCCGCAGCCGGCCTCATGGCCGCGGCCGAAACGCATGGGCCCGGCGCCGTCGCGGGCTTCGGGTCGGCCAAGGGCACCAATGAGGAGGCCTATCTCTTCCAGAAGCTCATCCGCACCGCTTTCGGCCACAACCATGTGGACCATTGCACGCGGCTCTGCCACGCCTCGTCCGTCGCCGCCCTCATGGAAGGCATCGGCTCGGGCGCCGTCACCGCGCCTTTCACGGCCTCTATGGACGCCGATCTCATTCTCGTCACCGGCTCCAATACCGCCGAGAACCATCCCGTCGCCGCCACCTATGTCAAGCAGGCGGCGCGACGCGGCGCCACGCTCGTCGTCATGGACCCGCGCGGCCAGGCGCTTCGCCATCATGCCAGCCACATGCTCCAGTTCCGCCCCGGCACAGACGTCGCCCTGCTCAATGCCATGCTGCACGTCATTGTCGCGGAGGGGCTGTTCGACCGCGATTTCGTTGCCCGGCGCACCGAGGGCTTCGAGGCGCTTTCCGCCCATCTCGCCCGCTACACACCGGAGGCCATGGCGCCCCTGTGCGCCATCGCGCCCGAGACCATTCGCACCGTCGCCCGCGCCTTCGCGCGTGCCGAGCGGGCCATCATCTTCTGGGGCATGGGCATCTCCCAGCATGTGCACGGCACGGACAATGTGCGCTGCCTCATCGCGCTCGCCACGATTTGCGGCCATGTGGGCCGGCCCGGCACGGGCCTTCATCCCCTGCGCGGGCAGAACAATGTCCAGGGCGCCTCCGATGCGGGCCTCATTCCCATGGTCTTTCCCGACTATGCGCCGGTCGGCGATGATGACAGGCGCGCCCGCCTCGAGGCCCTCTGGGGCGCCAGGCTCTCGCCCGAGCCCGGCCTGACCGTGGTCGAGATCATCCAGGCGGCGCGGCGCGGGGCCATGCGCGCCATGCTCATCATGGGCGAGAACCCGGCCATGTCCGACCCCGATGCCGCCCACAGCCGCGAAGGGCTCGCCCGCCTCGATCACCTGGTGGTGCAGGACATCTTCCTCACCGAGACCGCCATGCTGGCCGACGTGGTGCTGCCGGCCACCGCCTGGCCGGAGAAGGACGGCACCGTCACCAACACCAACCGCCAGATCCAGATGGGCCGCAAGGCGCTGGACCCGCCCCCTGATGCACGCCCGGACTGGTGGATCCTGCAGGAGATCGCGCGCCGGCTCGGCCTCGACTGGAACTACGAAGGCCCGCGCGACGTCTTCGCCGAGATGGGCAAGGCCATGGGCTCGCTCGCCAACATCACCTGGGAGCGCCTGGAGCGGGAGGGCGCGGTCACCTATCCCTGCCCGGCGCCGGACCATCCGGGCAAGGCCATCGTCTTCGCCGACCGCTTTCCCACACCGAGCGGGCGCGCCCGGCTGGTGCCGGTGGACTATGCGCCGCCGGACGAGCTTCCCGACGCGGACTATCCCATGATCCTCACAACGGGCCGGCAGCTCGAGCATTGGCATACCGGGGCGATCAGCCGGCGCGCGCACCTTCTCGATGCGCTCGAGCCCGGCCCCACGGCCTGCCTCAACCCCGCCACCCTCGAGCGCCTGTCGATTGCCCCGGGCGCCGCCGTGCGCGTCGCGACCCGGCGCGGGACCATCACCCTCACGGCCCGCGCGGACGCGGCCGTTCAGGAGGATATGATCTTCATCCCCTTCGCCTATGCGGAGGCGGCGGCCAATCTGCTCACCAA